>CAMCZJ010000016.1 GCA_945886995.1 Asaia bogorensis | reverse complement strand
GGTGGCTTCGGGTCTGAAGGTGGCACCGTGGCCGCTGGTGGCGCGGCGGCGGATCGCCCCCCCGTGAAGGCCGGCAGCCCGGAAGACGCGGCCTATATGATGAAGAATGCGCAGAAGATCATCGTGGTGCCTGGCTATGGCATGGCGGTAGCGCAGGCGCAGCAGGTGCTGCGTGAAATGGCTGATCTGCTCAAGAAGGAAGGCGTTGATATCAAATACGCCATCCATCCTGTGGCAGGCCGCATGCCCGGCCACATGAACGTGCTGCTGGCCGAAGCCAATGTGCCTTATGATGAGGTTCTTGAACTTGAGGAGATCAATCCCGAATTCGCCGATGCCGATGTGGCCTTTGTGATCGGGGCGAATGACGTGACCAATCCCGCGGCGAAAACCGATAAATCCTCGGCGATTTACGGCATGCCTATTCTGGATGTGGAACGCGCGAAGACCGTCTTCTTCATCAAGCGCGGCATGGCGAGCGGTTATGCCGGCGTGGATAATGAGCTGTTCTTCCGCCCGAATACCATGATGCTGTTCGGCGATGCGAAGAAGGTCACGCAGGAAATCGTGCAGGCCCTGCAGCGCTGAGAGGCGTTTGATCCTGATGAACCCGGCTGGTGAAAATCAGCCGGGGTTTTTTTAATCCTGATCCCAGGGCGCTTTCACATCATCACGCGGCGGGCGGCCGCGCTCCATGCGCCCGCGCGACAATTCCGTGACCACCCCATGCAGGGTGCGGAGTTCCTGTTCTGTCACTGCGCCACGCTGAAACCAATGGCGCAGATTGCGCACCATGCCCGGGCGCTTTTCCTGATTGTCGAGGAAGCCTGACGCATCCAATTCCGCAATCAGCCGGCCCAGAAACATGTCCAATTCGCCCTTGGTGGCGACATGGGTTTCATTGGTCATCAAATAGCGCGGCGGCGTTGCTTCAGCCGCCATCCACCATTCATAGGCCAGGATCATCACAGCCTGCGCCAAATTGAGCGAGTTGTGTTCTGGGTTCAGCGGATAGCGCACCAGCGTATCGGCGCGGGCAAGGTCTTCCGCTTCCAACCCGGCGCGTTCCGGGCCGAATAGCACCGCAACACGCTGGCCTTTTGCGTTGATGGCGCGCAAATCCTCGGCTGCGGCGCGCGCATCCCTGACTGGGATCACGACATGGCGCGGGCGCGGGCAGGTGGCCAATACGCGGTGGCAATCCGCGAGTGCGGCATCGAGCGTATCAAACACCTGCGCGGCATGGATGATGGGATCAGCCCCGGAAGCCGCTGGCAGCGCATCCGGCTGCGGCCAGCCATCGCGCGGGGCCACGATACGCAAATGGAACAGGCCGCCATTCGCCATGGCGCGCGCGGTGCTGCCAATATTGCGCGCCATTTGCGGGCGCACCAGCACGATGATCGGGCTTTCACCCGGGGGCGGCGTGATTGGCGCCCCCCCTTCCGCGCGCCCGCCTGTCATCGCTCCAGGAAGGCCCGCAATTGGGCGATTTCGGCTTCCTGTGCGGCGATGATGCTTTCCGCCAGGCGCTTTATTTCAGGATCCTTGCCGTGGCGGAGCACCACGCGCGCCATATCAATGGCGCCCTGGTGATGCGGGATCATGCCGGCGGCGAAATCCCGATCCGCATCGCCGGTGAAGCGGATATTCATATCGCGATGCATCCGCTCATTGGCAGCGCGGAATTCGCGTGTGGAGGCAGGTTCATTCGCGCTGGGGCGCGCACCGTGGCCCTGGTGGCCTTGCTGGGCCAAGGCAGGCAGGGCAAGGGCGGCGAGCGTCAGGCAAAGGGCGATGCGCTTCATGATTGGGCTCCCGGTTCTTGGTTCAACCGGTGAAGGTTGCGGCTTGCCATAAGGGGAAGGTCAAGCGCGTTTCCAGGAGGTGCCGCCGGCGCCATCTTCCAGAATGATGCCCTTGGCGTTCAATTCATCGCGAATACGATCCGCTTCCGCCCAGTTCTTCGCCTTGCGGGCGGCAAGACGAGCGGCGATGGCGGCTTCGATGGCGGCGGCATCATCGCCATCACCTTGCAGCCACAGCGCAGGATCAGTCTGCATCAGGCCAAGCACGGCAGCCGCTTCCCGGAAGGCCGCGACCACCGCGCCAATTTCGGGCGCTTCCCGCAGCCCCATGCGTTCCAGCACGACATTTGGCGAACCACCCACCGTCAGCGCATTGGCAAGGGTGCGCAGGTCCCGCAGCCGCGCGAGTGCGAGTGGTGTATTCAAATCATCATGCAGCGGTTCCAGGACCCAAGCGGTGATCTTTGCCGCGTCATCATCGGTATCAGTGCCATCCGCCCGCGCCAGCATGGCGTAATGATCATCCAGTTCCGCCTTGGCTTCTTCCAAACCTGCCTCCGTGAAATCCAGCGATTGGCGGTAATGGGTGCGCAGCAATAGCAGGCGAAACGCCTCCCCCGCCCAGGCGCCCTTCTTCAAAATATCCCGCACGGTGAGGAAATTGCCGAGCGACTTCGACATCTTCTCCCCATCCACCAGCAGCATGCCGTTATGCATCCAATAGCGGGCAAAGGCAGCACCAGGGAAAGCGCACACAGATTGCGCAACTTCATTTTCATGATGCGGGAAAATCAGATCATGCCCGCCGCCATGGATATCGAAGCTTTCGCCCAGATGCTTCCAGGACATGGCAGAGCATTCAATATGCCAGCCAGGCCGGCCGCGACCCCAGGGGCTGTCCCAGCCCGGTGTTTCGGCATCGCTTGGCTTCCACAGCACGAAATCGCCGGCATCGCGCTTATAGGGCGCGACATCCACCCGCGCGCCAGCAAGCAATTCATCCGCTGATCGGCCGGAAAGCTTGCCGTAATTGGCAAAAGACGGGACCGAGAACAGCACATGCCCATCCGCCGCATAGGCATGGCCATTGGCAATCAGCCGTTCAATCAGCGCGATCATCTCCGCGATATGGCCGGTGGCGCGCGGTTCTACATCCGGCGGTAGCGCGCCAAGGGCGGCCATATCGGCGTGGAAATCTTCGGTCGTGCGCGCGGTGATGGCGGCGATGGGCTCACCGCTTTCGCGCGCACGCGCATTGATCTTGTCATCCACATCCGTGATGTTGCGCGCATAAGTGACGCGCGGATACATCCGGCGCAGCAGCCGCGCCAATACATCAAACACCACCACCGGGCGCGCATTACCCAGATGCGCCAAATCATAAACCGTGGGCCCGCAGACATAGAGCTTCACATGAGCGGGATCGAGCGGTTCAAAGCGCCGCTTTGTGCGCGCGGCGCTGTCATGCAGGAAAAGCTCGGCCATGGCTCAGCTACCCGCCGCAATCTTCAGGCGCGTCGCGGCTTTGTCTCGCCCAATAAGCGGCAGCATGGTGCCGATATCAGGCCCGTGTTCTTCACCCGTCAGCGCCAAACGCATGGGCAGGAATAGGGCCTTGCCCTTGCGGCCAGTGCTGACCTTAATCGCGCTGGTCCAGGCACTCCAGGTGGTTGTGTCCCAAGGTTCAGCGGGCATGACATCCAGGGCAGCGCGGAGGAAATCTTGCTCCCCTTCCAGCACGGGCGGCACAATGGTGCCGCGCACCACATCAAACCAGGGCTTGGCTTCGCGCAGCAGATCAAGATTGCCGCGCACGGCAAGCCAGAATTCCTCATCGGCGCCTTCGGGTAGCCTGTCCTTCACCCCATCAAAGGCGACGCCATGCAGAAGCTTGCGATTAAGCGCCAACATATGCCGCGGATCAAACCGCGCCGTGGATTGGGATACCTTGCCAAGATCATAGGCAGGCGCAAGATCAGCCGGCATTCCCGCCACCGGATCATTGGACGTGCCGAGCGCCGCAAGATACCCCACCAAAGCCGCCGGCTCGATCCCATCTTTCCGCAAATGCCGGAGCGAAATGGACCCCAACCGCTTGGACAGCGCGCCCCCTTCCGCATCCGTCAGCAGCGGCAAATGCCCGAAGGCGAGCGCGCCCTGTTTGCCGCCGAGCGCTTCAAAAATATCAATCTGAATACCGGTATTGGTGACGTGATCCTCACCACGGATGATATGGGTGATGCCCATTTCAAGATCGTCAACTACCGAGGTGAAGGTATAAAGCGGGGATCCATCGGCGCGGATCAGCACGGGGTCTGATATCGCCGAAAGCTTTACGCTGCGATCACCCAGCACCTGATCCCGCCAGGAAACCGAGCGCATGGAAAGCTTGAAGCGCCAATAGGGCTGCTTGCCATTCGCCAAGGCGCGTTCCAATTGCTCGGCGGTCATTTTCAGCGCTTCGCGATCATAGAGCGGCGGCTTGCCTTCACGCCGGCGGCGTTCGCGCTTGTAGGCGAGTTCTTCTTCCGTCTCGAAGCAGGGATAAAGCCGGCCTGCAGACTTCAGCTTTTCAGCCGCCAAGGCATAGCGATCAAGCCGGGTTGATTGCGCTACCAGCCCATCCCAAGGCAGGCCAAGCCAGGTCAGGTCTTCTTCAATCGCTTCCGCATATTCCGCGCGTGATCGTTCGGTATCCGTATCATCAAGCCGCAGCAGGAATTCCCCACCATGGCGGCGCGCCAGCAGCCAATTGGCCAGCGCCACGCGCGCATTGCCAACATGCAAAAGCCCAGTGGGCGAAGGGGCAAAACGGAGTTTCATGCCGCGTCCTCAGAATCTTCATCGCGGCGCGGGTCGAGCATGCGCCAATTGCGTTCTTCACTGTCTTTTACAGGGGTTTCAGCAAAACCCTTCAATTCGCTGCCACTCACCCAGGCGGCTTCGGCAGCGCCAACCACTTCCGCATCTTCACCAAAAGCGAACCAGGCATCCAGTACGGCCTTGGCATCAAGCCCAGGTGCGCGGCAGCGTTCCACGGAATCCCGCACATAGCGCCGCGCAAAAGCATTGGCGTGTTCAATGGAAAGAAAGCCGCGGATTTCTTCCACCGGGTCGCTGCCATTGCCGCCCGACAGATCCATGATGCGGACAATCAAATCGCCGCCACCGAAAAGCTGAGGATCGAGACCAGCGCTCATGAAATCAACGCCGTGAAGCCATTGGTGATGGGGTAACGCCGATCCCGCCCAAAGGCGCGCGGCGTGATCTTCACGCCGGGCGGTGCCTGCCGGCGCTTATACTCTGCCCGATCCAGCAAGCGCCAAACCCGCAGCACCAAAGCGCGATCAAACCCATCCGCCACCAGCGCATCCACGGATTTCTCGCCCTCCACCAGCCCTTCCAGAATGGCGTCCAGCACATCATAGGGCGGCAGGCTGTCCTGATCCTTCTGATCCGGCTTCAATTCAGCGCTGGGTGGCTTGGTGATCACGCGTTCGGGCATCACCATGCCAAGCGGTCCCAAAGCGCCTTCAGGGCGATGTTCATTGCGCCAGCGCGAAAGCGCGAAGACGGTGGTTTTGTAGACATCCTTCAGTACGGAATAACCGCCGCACATATCGCCATAAATCGTGGCATAGCCCGTGCTCATTTCACTCTTATTGCCGGTGGTCAGGAGCATATCGCCGAATTTGTTCGATAGCGCCATCAACGTCACACCACGAATGCGCGATTGCAGATTTTCTTCCGTGATGTCGGGCGGGCGATTGCCGAAGGCCGGCGCCAACATCCCCGCGAAAGCCTCCATCGCCGGGCCGATGCCGATATTCTCGTAACGAATGCCCAGAAGCTGCGCGCATTCGGCGGCATCTTCCAGGCTTTCAATGCTGGTATAGGGCGATGGCATCATCACCGCCCGCACCCGATCCGCGCCCAGCGCATCCACAGCCACCGCCGCCGAAATCGCAGAATCAATGCCGCCAGATAGCCCCAACACCACGCCGGGGAAGCGGTTCTTGTTTATGTAATCGCGCAACCCCAGCACCATGGCGCCATAGATTTGCGCAAGCCGCGGCAAGGCAGCCGCGATTTCACCAGGCGTGCAAACCAGCTTCCCGCCATCACGCCGCCATTCCGTCAGGCGCAGCCCCTCAGTGAACATGGGCATCACATGCGCGAGTGATCGATCCGCATTCATCACGAAGGATGCGCCTTCGAACACCAGTTCATCCTGCCCGCCCACTTGATTGACAAACACAAAGCCAAGCCCGGTTTCAACGCAGCGCGATACCGCCAAATCAAGCCGCGCCTGATGTTTTTCCGCCTCAAAAGGCGAACCATTAATGGCGATCAGGATTTCCGCGCCGGTCTCACTGAGCGTTTCGGAAACGGCGGGGAACCACCAATCCTCGCAAATCATCAGGCCCAGCCGAAAGCCGCGAAAGGGAATGGGGCCCGGCGCGGGGCCGGCATCAAAAACGCGCTTATCGTCAAACACGCCGTAATTGGGCAATTCATGCTTGGCGCGGCGCGCGGCAATCTGCCCGGCTTCCAGCAGGAATAGCGCGTTGAAAACCTTCTCACCATCGCGCCAGGGGCCGCCCACCACCAGACCAGGGCCGCCATCGGCGGTCTCAGCGGCCAGGGCCGCGATTTCGGCTTCGCAGGCGGCGATGAAGGCGGGTTTGCGCACCAAATCCTCCGGCGGATAGCCGGCGATGGAGAATTCCGGCGTCACCACAAGATCGGCGCCAAGCTTCGCGGCTTCCGCGCGGGCTTTGCGGATCAGCGCCGCATTGGCGGTCAGTGCACCCTCATGGGGGTTAAGTTGCGCCAGGGCAATTTTAAGGGTCTCGGCCATGGCGCCTTCTAGAACTTTTCTCTGGCGGGTGAAATCACCCGATTTGAGCCCGCCCTAAACCTGCCCGCCATTCCGCCGGCGGGTCTCCCCCTGTTTCAGCAGGAATTCGCGGCCAATCTTCACGCGTGGCACGCCATCATAGGCAACAATATCCGCCGTGGCGTAGGTTTCGGACCAGGTATCGGGGATGAAGCTGCCCGTGCCCACCACATCAATCGGCGCGCGCGCTTCGGCCATGACCCGGCATTTGCTGACCCCAAAGCCCGAAGAAGCGACAATCCGCACCCTGGGGAACCCGGCCTCATCCAAGGTTTCGCGCATGCGCCAGATGGCGGCGGCGGAAACGCCGGTGCCGGTCAGGTGGCGCAATTCCGTTTCACTCCGGTAGCGGCGGGTTGCCTGGGGGGCGTGGCGCTCCAGGACGGCGTAGCTTTCGGCGGGGTTTAGCCCCTCCAGGAAACGCCCACCATGGGTATCAAGCCGCATGGCAAGCCGCCCGGCGGCGGCCAATTCAGGGAAGCGGCGCGCCACGGCCAGGCCATCGGTCACTTCCCTGCCGAAGTAATCCACCAGCACCGTCAGGTTTTCATCCGGGAAGGTTTCGTGGAACATTTCAGCCGCGCGCACCGTGCTGCCGGCATAGCCGATCAGCGCATGCGGCATGGTGCCATAGCCCTTGGGGGCGCCGAACCAATGCGCCGTTGCGTCATTGGCATTGCCGATGAAGCCCTTGGCGCCTTCCGCCTGCGCGGCGCGGCTGCCGACAGAAGCGGCATAGGCCATCATGTCCTGCATTTCCGCCCCGGCGCAGTGGCGCGCTTCCATCGCCAGAAATGCGGTTTGCGGCAATTCGACACACATCTGATAGGCGTTATGCGCCGCAACACAGGCCGCGCCGAGCTTTTGCAGCAGCATGGTTTCCAGATCTACCAGCTGCACAAAGGACCCGCTGACATAAAGCAAGGGATCGCCCGCGCCGACCCATTGGCCTTCTTCATGCATCACTTCGATCTGGAACGCGGTGCCGCGAGACGCCGCGACCGCCTTCAGCCAATCCAGCATCAGCCGAGGCGCCGAAATCACCGGGCGGCGCAGGAAGACCGCATAGGTCACTTTGGTATCGCCAAAGCGCTGCACCACGGCCTTGGTTCGGTTGAAATAGCTATCGGCGCGGGCGGAAATCACCGCATCCGCCACATCGGATGCCGCCGGAAGGGTTGTTCCCTCCCGGCTGCTGGGCGCGTTCACTGCGCTGCCTGGGCCGGTGCGGTCAGGCCGGCCACGCGCCGCGCCTTCAATTCCTCGGCGATCAGGAAGGCGAGTTCCAGCGATTGTTCGGCATTGAGCCTGGGATCGCAGGAGGTCGCGTAATTGGCCGAAAGATCGGTCTCCGAAAGCTTATGGGCGCCGCCCAGGCATTCGGTGACGTTGCTGCCGGTCATTTCCACATGCACGCCGCCGGCGAAGCTGCCTTCCGCTTCATGCACATCGAAAAAGCCGCGCACTTCGGAAATAATGGCATCAAAGGGTCGGGTCTTATAGCCGGCGACGGTGGTGGTATTGCCATGCATCGGATCGCAAATCCAAACCACATTGCGCCCAGCACGCGTCACGGCACGCACCAGCGGCGCCAGTTTCGCTTCCACCTTATCCGCGCCCATGCGGGAGATCAGCGTGAGCCGCCCCTTTTCATTGGACGGGTTCAGGATTTCAGTGAGGCGCACCAATTCATCGGCGTCCATGCTGGGGCCGACCTTCATGCCGATGGGGTTTTTGACACCCCGCAGGAATTCCACATGCGCCCCTTCCGGCTGGCGCGTACGGTCCCCGATCCACAGGAAATGCGCCGAACAGGCATACCAATCGCCGGAGGTTGAATCCACGCGCGTCATGGACTGTTCGTAAGGCAGCAACAGGCTTTCGTGGCTGGTGTAGAATTCCGTCTCCCGCACTTGCGGCAGGTCTGACATGCCGCAGGCCTGCATGAAGGCAAGCGTCTGATCAATGCGGGTCGCGAGGTCGGCGTAGCGCTCCGCCAGCGGGCTTCTTTCGACAAAGCCAAGATTCCAGCGATGGACCTGATGCAAATCCGCATAGCCCCCGGTGGAGAAGGCGCGCAGCAGATTAAGCGTACCCGCCGATTGCATATAGGCGAATTCCATCCGCGACGGATCGGGGATGCGCGATGCCGGATCGAAATCCGGCCCATTAATGATGTCGCCGCGATAGGAAGGCAGCGTCACGCCATCACGCGTTTCATTATCGGAAGACCGCGGCTTGGCGAATTGCCCGGCCATGCGGCCAAGCTTCACCACGGGCAAGGCGCCGCCAAAGGTCAGCACCACGGCCATTTGCAGCAGCACGCGAAAGGTATCGCGGATGATATTCGCCGTGAAATCGCCAAAGCTTTCGGCGCAATCGCCGCCTTGCAGGACGAAAGCCTGGCCATCGCCAGCACGCGCCAAGGAAGCCTTGAGGCGCCGGGCCTCACCTGCAAAAACCAGCGGGGGAAATCGCGCGATCTTGGCTTCCATTGCGGCCAAAGCCGCCTGGTCGGGATATTCCGGCACTTGCCTGATCGGCATGTTCCGCCATGATTCCGGGCTCCAGCCCCGCGCAGTCATTTCCGCCTATCTCCGTGATACAAGACCGGGCACAATAAACACGTGCCCGCGCCGAGGGGAAGAGCAGCCGGTCATGGCGCCAGGGCAGAGAAGGAAAGCCAGGCCATGGATAGGCAGCAAAACATCGCGATCCGGATGCAAAAGGCGGTTCAGGCCGGGGCTATTCCCGGCCTCGTAGTAGCCTTGGGCGACCGGCATGGCAGTAGCTGGGATGCCGGTTTTGGTAGCCGGGCGCTCGGCAGTGCGGAACTCATGCAGCCCGATGCAGTGTTCTGGATTGCCTCCATGACCAAGGCCATTACCGGCGCGGCGGCGATGATGCTGGTAGAAGCTGGCAAGCTTTCCCTTGATGCGCCGGCGGCCTCACTGGTGCCGGCGATCGGCGCGCTTGGCGTACTGGAAGGCTTTGATGAGGCCGGCCAACCCAAGCTGCGCCCAGCCAAGCGCCCCATCACCTTGCGCCATTTGCTGACCCATACTTCGGGCTATGCCTATGATATGTGGAGCAGCGAAATCGCCCGCTTCCGCAAGGCAACCGGCACGCCCGCGGTTGGCACCTGCCGCAATGCAGCACTTGCCCTGCCCCTGCTCTTCGATCCGGGTGAGGATTGGAGTTATGGGATCGGCATAGACTGGGCCGGCAAGATGATTGAAGCCGCAACCGGAGAGAGGCTTGGCGCGCATCTGGCGCGGGTGATTTTTGAACCGCTCGGCATGGTGGATACCTCCTTCAAGCTGCGCCCGGATCAAAGGGCGCGGCTGGCGGCCATGCATGGGCGCGGCGCGGATGGCGCGCTTGCCGTCATTCCCTTTGAAGTGCCGCAGGAGCCAGAGTTCGAGACCGGTGGCGGCGGGCTTTACGGCACGGCGCGGGACTATTTGGCTTTCGCACGCATGATCCTGAATGGCGGGAAGCACGGCAAAATCAGGTTGCTGAAGCCGGAAACCGTGGCCGAGATGGCGCGCGACCAGATTGCGCCGCTTGCCGTGCGCCCGATGATTTCAGCTGTGCCTAGCGCCACGCGCGATGCGGATTTCTTCCCCGGCATGGCGAATGGCTGGGGGCTGACCTTCCTGGTGAACCGCCGGCCTTCACCTCAGGGGCGGTCCGCCGGCGGGCTCGCCTGGGCCGGGCTTGGTAATACCTTCTATTGGATAGACCATGGCCGCGGCACGGCAGGGATTTTCCTGAGCCAAATCCTGCCGTTTTTCGACCCGGAGGCGATCAGCCTGTTTCGGGATTTTGAGAGCATGGTGAATGGTGCTTGAAGTGCTTTTCTAAAACACCACCACCGATCGGATGGATTTGCCTTCATGCATCAAATCGAAGGCATCGTTGATTTTCTCAAGCGGCATGGTGTGGGTGATCAGATCATCAATATTGATCTTCCCTTCCATGTACCAATCAACGATTTTTGGCACATCGGTGCGCCCGCGCGCGCCACCAAAGGCTGAACCTTTCCAGACGCGGCCCGTGACCAATTGGAAGGGGCGGGTTGCGATCTCGGCGCCTGAAGGGGCGACGCCGATGATGATGCTCTCACCCCAGCCGCGATGGCAGCATTCCAGCGCCTGGCGCATCACTGCGACATTGCCGGTGCAATCAAAGGAGAAATCCGCGCCGCCGCCCGTGAGGTCCGTGATGGCCTGGACCACCTTATCGGTGCCGATCTCATTCGGGTTGATGAAATGCGTCATACCGAATTTGCGCGCCATGGCCTGTTTGGCGGGGTTGATGTCAACGCCGATGATCTTATCAGCCCCCACCATCCGCGCGCCTTGGATGACATTCAGGCCAATACCGCCCAGGCCAAAGACAACCACATTGGCGCCAGGCCAGACCTTGGCCGTATAGATCACCGCACCAATGCCGGTGGTGACGCCGCAGCCGATGTAGCAAATTTTGTCGAAGGGCGCGTCTTCCCGCACTTTCGCGACTGCGATTTCCGGCAGCACGGTGAAGTTCGAAAACGTGCTGCAGCCCATGTAATGGAAAAGCGGCTTGCCAGGCGTGGTGGTTTCACAACTGAAGCGGCTGGTGCCATCGGGCATGACACCCTTGCCCTGGGTGCCGCGAATGGAGGTGCAAAGATTGCTGCGCTGACTGAGGCAGGTTTTGCAGGCGCGGCATTCGGGCGTGTAGAGGGGGATCACGTGATCGCCGGGCTTCACGCTGGTCACGCCCGCGCCGATTTCGCGGACAATGCCGGCACCTTCATGGCCTAGGATGGCGGGGAAAAGCCCCTCAGAATCCAGGCCATCCAGCGTGTAGGAATCAGTGTGGCAAACGCCGGTTGCCATGATTTCGACCAGGACTTCGCCGGCTTTGGGGCCATCCAAATCCACGGTTTCGATGGTGAGCGGCTGTTTCGCTTGCCAAGCCACGGCGGCGCGCGTTTTCATCGGGCGGTCTTCCTCAATACTTTCGGGATGTATCCTGCACCGCTTGGCGATGCGGTGGAAGCCTTAGGCAGGAACCGCCTGCGGCGCCACGCGCGCACCCGCATCACGCGGCAAAGCCATGGCAGCGGCCAGCATGACAAGTCCAAGAACAGCCAGGGTCAGAAACAAAGCAGGCGCGCCGCCCGCGGCATCGCCATAGGCCCAGGCAACAAGGTTCACCCCCAGCGGGGCCGCGACAAAACCCATGGCGAATTTCAGCCCAAAGGCAAGGCCGCGCCGCTTGCCCGATGAATAGCGCGCCAGCAGCAGGTTTTCGACTGGTGCCGAGAAATCGAACATGAAGCCAATGAACACAGCAATCAGCAGTACCCAAACGCCACCAAACCAGGCCGCCAGCAGCATGAGCGGCAGTTTCACCAGGAAGGTCGCGACATAAAGCGTCTTCATCGGCATCTGATCCGCGAGCCGCCCGCCAATCAATTGCCCCGCGCTGCCCATCAACATGGTCGCGCCCACAATCAATCCAAGCTGCGCTGCCCTGGTGGAATCAAGCAGCAGCATGTCGCTCAGCCACTTTGGAAGCGCAGTGGAATAGGCGGTATAGGCAATGGAGCCCAGCATGAAGGTGATGGCGAGCACGATCAGCACGCCCCAGGGAATGCGCGCGGCCTCTGCCGCCGCAGACTGCGCTGCTTCCTGGCCCGGCTGGTGATTGCTGGCGGCAACACGACCCGTAAGCAGGCAGAATAGCAGCGCCAAGCCTGCGATGATGGTGACAATGCCCGGCAGGATCATCGCCATGCGCCAACCGGCAACCTCCGCCAGCCCGCCGGCGATAACGGCAGCGCAGGCGACGCCAATGCTGCCCGCAATGCCCAAAATACCCATCAACCGCCCACGCGCATCGGGCGGCGCGGTCATGGAAACCCAGGCGAGTGCGACCGGATGATAAATCGCGCCAAAGCCACCCAGCAGCGCGAGTGCGAGCCCCATTTCCGCACTATCGGCAACAAAGCCGGCGATGATGGAAGCAAGCCCGATACCCAGGAAAAACACCGTCATCATGCGCGCATGGCCGAAGCGATCCGCAAGCCAGCCTGCCAGCGGCGCACCAACCCCGATCATGGCGGCACCCAGGCTCCAGAGTGCGATAATCTCCGCATAGGGCCTTTGCCAGACGCCTTCCAAAATCACTGCCAGCGTCAGGAAAAGCCCGGTCAGCACATGATGCAGGAAATGCCCCGCCGAGGCGAAGCCGATGATCAGGCGCTGCGCCGGCTGCATCACGCACCCACCACGCGCGTGCGGGTGCGGAGTGTGACGAATTCCTCGGCTGCGGTTGGATGAATGCCGATAGTGCGATCAAAATCCTGTTTTGTGGCGCCCATCACCACGGCAATGCCGATCCCTTGCATCATCTCACCCGCATCTTCGCCGATCATATGCGCGCCGAGGATTTTTTGCGTGCGTTGGCAGACCACGAGCTTCATGAGCGTCTTGCGGCCCTCGCGCTTGCTGATGGTGTGGCGCATGGGCGTGAAGCGCGTGACATAGATATCAGCGGGGCCGCGCTTCGCGGCTTCTTCTTCCGTGATGCCCACCGTGCCAATGGGCGGGTTCATGAAAACTGCAGTCGGCACGTTTTCATAACTCACGCGGCGCGGGTTATCGCCGAATAGCGTATCGGCAAGCGCGTGACCAATGGCGGTTGCCATGGGGGTCAGGTTCACCCGGTCCAGCACATCGCCAATCGCATAGATATGCGGCTGGCTGGTCGCGTGGTTGTCATCCACCGCGATCACGCCATTGGCACCCAGCCGCACGCCAGCGAGTTCAAGGCCCAGCCCCTCGGTCGCAGGCTTGCGCCCGGTGCAGAAAAAGACCGCGTCGAAAACTTGCGTCGTTCCATCGGAAAGATGCAGCACACGCTCCGCACCGCGCGCTTCAATGCGGACAGGGCTGACGCCGGCATGGCAGGCAATGCCCTGTGCGATCAAGGCTTCAGCGGCGGCGCTACGAATATCTTCATCAAAGCCCCGCAGCGGCAGGGGCGCGCGATGCACCAGCGCAACCTCTGCCCCAAGCCCCTTCAGGATGCAGGCGAATTCCACTGCGATATAACCGGCGCCCAGCACCGCAACGCGTTCGGGCAATGCCTTCAGGGTAAAGAGATCATCGGAAATCAGCCCAAGCTCCGCGCCTGGAATATCAAGCCGCGTCGCGACACCGCCGACCGCGATGATGATGCGCTCTGCCGTCACGCGCTTGCCGCCGACATCAAGTGTATGCGCATCCAGAAATGTCGTGCGCGCATCGAAGGAAGTCACACCTGCATTGCCCAGCAAGCGGCCATAAATCCCCGAAAGCCGCGCCACTTCAGCGTCTCGTGCGGCGGCCAGCTTGGCCCAATCATGTCCGTGATTTTCAAACGACCAACCAAAAGCCGCCGCATCTTCTGCCCAGGCGCCATATTCGGCGGCATTCACCATGATTTTTTTCGGCACGCAGCCGACATTCACACAAGTGCCGCCCCAGAAGCGTTCTTCCGCAACGCCAACCCGCGCCCCATGACCGGCGGCAATACGTGCGGAGCGCACTCCACCAGAACCGCCACCAATCACGAAAAGATCAAAATCATAAGCCATGGAAACCTCAGGAAAACCGGTCAGACCGGACGCTTTGGGACAACAACACGCACGGTGAAAATCTGCACCGGCTCATCATCTTGGTTGAAGGTTGTGTTGCGCATCAGCGCGCTACCGCGATCCGGGCGGGAACGTGATGGCGCCACTTCCAGCACCTCGATCTCTACGCGTAGCGTATCGCCGGGATAGACTGGCTTGGTCCACTGCAGCTCACCGCCGCCACCAACAATGCCGCCAGATATACCGCCAATGGCCTGCACCACCATGCGCATGGTCATGCCCGCGGTATGCCAACCACTTGCGGCCAGCCGCCCAAAAAGCGGATGCGCCGCACCCGCTTCCTCATCCATATGGAAGGGCTGCGGATCATAAAGCGCGGCGAAGCGTTTTACTTCCTCGGCCTCAACCATCACCGAGCCCGCGGTAAAGCGCCGGCCCGGAAAAAGGTCTTCCAGGAAAATCGCCTCACTCACGTGCCGATGCCACCAAGGGCCAGGTATTTCACTTCAAGATATTCCTCGATCCCCATATGGCTGCCTTCACGCCCAAGGCCCGATTGCTTGAAGCCACCAAAAGGCACTTCAGCCGTTGAGATGATGCCTTCATTGATGCCGATGATGCCATATTCCAAAGCTTCCGCCACGCGGAAGATGCGCCCGACATCGCGCGCATAGAAATAAGAAGCCAAGCCGAATTCCGTATCATTGGCCATTTGGATCGCTTCTTCTTCGGTCTTAAAACGGAACAACGGCGCCACCGGGCCGAAGGTTTCTTCCCCGAAAATCTTGGCACCACGCGGCACATTCGAAAGGATCGTTGGTTCGAAGAAATTGCCGCCACGCACATGGCGCTTGCCGCCGGTGATAACACTGGCACCTTGCGCAAGCGCATCGGCGATATGTTCTTCTACCTTCGCCACCGCATCGGCATTGATCAGCGGACCTTGCGTGACACCGGGTTCAATCCCGGGGCCAACCTTCAGCCCTTCCACCGCCGTCTTCAGCTTGGCGGCGAAGGCTTCATACACGCTATCCTGTACCAGGATGCGATTGGCGCAGACACAAGTCTGCCCCGCATTGCGATATTTGGACGCCATCGCCCCCGCAACGGCCGCATCCAAATCCGCATCATCGAACACAATGAAGGGCGCATTGCCGCCCAATTCCATCGAAGTTTTCTTGATGGTCGCGGCGCATTGCGCGAGCAGCACTCGACCAACTTCAGTCGAGCCCGTGAAGGAAAGCTTGCGGATGATCGGGTTGCTGGTGAGTTCCTTGCCTGTCTCGCCCGAAGGCCCGGTAATCACATTGCAAACACCTGAAGGCATGCCCGCGCGTTCCGCCAATACCGCCAAAGCCAGCGCAGAAAAAGGCGTTTGCGATGCCGGGCGGATCACGCCGGTGCAGCCCGCGGCCCAACCCGGCCCCGCCTTGCGCGTGATCATGGCGGAGGGGAAATTCCACGGCGTGATGGCGGCGAAAACGCCAATTGGTTCCTTGGTCACCAGAATACGCCGGCCCTTGGCGTTTTGGGGAATCGTTTCTCCCTGCACGCGGCGGCCTTCATCGGCGAACCATTCAATGAAGGAAGCGGCGTAAACCACCTCGCCCTTCGCCTCCGCCAACGGCTTGCCTTGTTCGGCGGTCATGATCGCGGCCAAATCATCGGAATTCTCATGCATCAGCGCAGCGATTTTGTGCAGGATCACGGCGCGATCTTTGGCCAGCATCGCGCGCCAGGCCGGCCAGGCGGCATTGGCGGCCTCAATGGCGCGGCGCGTCTCAGCCTGGCCCATGGCGGGCACTTCGCCAATCACCTCACCCGTTGCGGGGTTGCGCACGGCGATCATCTTGCCGCTATCGGCCTGCACCCAGGCGCCGGCGATGAAATTCGCCTGACGGAAAAGGGCGGGGTCCTTCAAGGGCAGCTTGGTGGTGGCGTCGAGCATCTGGGTCCTCCTGAGCTTTCCGGCAGAATAGGCCGAAACAGCGGCTTTTCCAAAGCCTTGTGCTGGCGGGCTTGCCTTCACGCCCCGGCAGGCCATGATCCCCCCAACAAGCCACAGGAACGCCCGAATGGATGCCACCCATAACCCCAGCCTGAAAAGCTGGGTCGCTTCGGCCAATCAGCCGGGGCAGGATTTCCCGATCCAGAACCTGCCCTTCGGCATTTTCAGTCGCTCCGGGGAAGCGCCGCAGGGCGGGGTTGCGATTGGCGAAATGATTTTGGATGTGCGCGCCGCGATCAACGCCGGCCTGCTTTCCGGCGCCGCAGCGGAAGCCGCCGCAGGGCCAAGCCTGAATGCGCTGATGGCGCTGGGCAGGGGCGCATCGGCAAGCTTGCGGGCGCAGCTTTCCGCATTGCTGGCGGCGGGTTCAGCCGCCGAATCCTTGGCTGCGCGCATCCTGGTACCGATGGTTGAAGCACAAATGCACATGCCCGCAACGGTCGCTAATTTTTCTGACTTTATGGCGAGCTATGATCACTGCGCGCGGCTTGGCGTGCGGCGTGACCCCAAAAATCCCCTGCCCCAAGCCTTTCGCCATTTGCCGGTTGCCTATCATTCTCGTGCCAGTTCCGTGCGCGTGAGTGGCGAGGATGTGATCCGCCCGCATGGCCAATGGGCGCGGAGCGATGGCGAAGTGCGCTTCGGCCCATCACAGGCGATGGATTACGAATTGGAATTGGCGATCTGGATCGCGGGTGAAAACGCGCTTGGCACGCCAGTTACCATGGCGGAAGCACCGCAGCGCATCTTCGGCTTTGGACTTTTGAATGATTGGTCAGCGCGCGACATCCAGCGTTGGGAAATGCCGCCTCTGGGACCGTTCTTGGCGAAGAGTGTTTCAACCTCAGTGTCGCCCTGGGTGATCACCGCAGAGGCGCTGCAACCCTTCGCACAAGCGGCACCAGCGGTTACGCCACCGCCCCTGCCCTATCTGGATAGCGCCTGGAACCGCGCGGCTGGGGCGCTTGGCATTCGCATGCAGGCGCTGCTGGTGACCACCAAGATGCGCGCGGAAGCTACAGCACCCGCGCTTCTGACCGATACGGAGTTTGCCCGCATGTATTGGACCGCAGCACAAATGGTGGCACATCACGGCACCAATGGCTGCAATCTGCTGCCCGGCGATTTGCTTGGTAGCGGCACAGTTTCCGGGCCGGAAGCCACCGCCGCCGCGTGCCTCGCTGAACTTGGCCTTGCCGGCCCCATCGCCCTGCCCAATGGCGAAACCCGCCGTTGGCTTGAGGATGGCGATGTGGTGATTTTCCGCGCTCGCGCCGAAGCGCCCGGCGCCGTTTCCATCGGCTTTGGTGAATGCCGCGGCGCCATCGCGCCCGCCATCGCCTGGCCCGTTTGAATTCACACGAAGGAGAAAACCCATGCCCCGTCGTATTGTTGACATATCCGTTGCACTCCGTGCCGGCATCATCAGTGACCCGCCGCATGCGCTGCCGAAGATTGAATATCTGGATCACCACATGACCGCGCCTGGGATGGCGAAGGATTTCGGCATCAGCGTGGATCAATTGCCAGAAGGCGAATACGCGGCGGTGGAACGCGTGCAAATCAGCACCCATAACGGTACGCATATTGACGCGCCCTATCATTATTTCAGCCGCATGAATGAAAGGCTGGTGCCGGGTGGGGAGCCTTCCTGGAGGATTGATGAAGTACCGCTTGATTGGTGCATCCAGCCTGGCGTGAAGCTGGATTTCCGGCATTTTGAGCATGGCTATGTCGCCACCGTTGCTGACGTGCAGGCGGAACTGAAACGCATCGGCCATACGCTGAAACCGCTTGAGATTGTTGTGGTGAATACTGCCGCCGGCGCGCGTTATGGGGAAGATGATTATATCCATTCCGGCTGCGGCATGGGCAAGGAAGCCACACTTTGGTTGCTGGAACAGGGTGTGCGCGTGACCGGCACGGATGGTTGGTCCTGGGATGCGCCGTTCTCACTGACCAAGAAAAAGGTCGCGGCCACCGGCGATGTTTCGCTGATCTGGGAAGGCCATCGCGCAGGGCGAGAGATTGGCTATTGCCACATCGAAAAACTCTCCAACCTGGATAAGCTGCCGCCCAGCGGCTTCACCATTTCCTGCCTACCGGTGAAAGTCTATCGTGGCTCTGCGGGCTGGACCCGCGCTGTTGCGATTTTTGACGAATAAGGGGGAAGCCATGGCTCGCCGTTTCATTGATATTTCGGTCGCACTCAAGGGCGGGATCGCATCCGACCCGCCGCATATGCTGCCCGAGATTGAGTATCACGACCATCACATGACCGCGCCGCGTCTCGCGCAGGAATTCGGCATCAGCGTGGATGAATTGCCCGAAGGCCAATTCGCCGCGCGGGAAGTGGTGCGCATCACGACGCATAGCGGGACGCATCTTGATTCGCCCTATCACTTCTTCAGCCGTATGAATGAAAGGACCGTTCCGGGCGGGGAGCCTTCCTGGCGCATTGATGAAGTGCCCTTGGAATGGTGCTTTCAGCCAGGTGTGAAGCTTGATTTCCGGCATTTTCCGGATGGCTATGTCGCCACGACGGAAGATGTGCAGGCGGAGCTGAAGCGTATCGGCCATACGCTGAAACCGCTTGAAATTGTGGTGGTGAATACGCGCGCGGCCAGCCGTTACGGGCAGGATGATTTCATCCATAGTGGTTGCGGTGTCGGCAAGGCTGCGACGCTATGGATGCTTGAACAGGGCGTGCGCGTGACGGGGATTGATGGCTGGTCCTGGGACGCGCCGTTTTCGCTGACGAAGAAAAAGGTGCAGGAAACCGGTGATGCTTCGCTTATTTGGGAAGGTCATCGTGCGGGGCGCGAGATTGGCTATTGCCACATGGAAAAACTCACGAATCTCGAAAACCTGCCGCCGGACGGCTTCATGATTTCCTGCTTCCCCGTGAAGGTGCATCGCGGTTCCGCCGGCTGGACGCGCGCTGTCGCGATTATCGAGGAGTGATGCCGATCCTGCCTTTGATGGCTTAGTGGAGCCGCGCACCCGCTTCCGGCGCCAGCCAGGCAAGCTTACCCGCCGCAAACACCGCAACCGGCGCGCGGCGGTCTGCGTCCACCACCACTACATCACCGCGTAGCCCGGCTTCAAGCTGGCCACGATCATCAAGGCCACAAGCTTGCGCAGGATTTTTTGAAACCAACGCCCAGGCGCGCGGCAAATCCAGAACACCACGATCAGCCATGATAAAGGCGGCTTCCATCATGGCTGGCCAGAAATAATCTGATGCCAAAACATTCACGAGACCACGTTCCGCAAGCGGCGCTGCCGAGGCCCAGCCCAAATGGCTGCCGCCCCGCACCACATTGGGCGCCCCCATCACCACAGCCTCGCCAACGGCGCGGGCATTCGCAGCAACTTCTTCTGTGATCGGAAACTCACAAATGCGCGCACCATGCGCACGGAACAAGGCACGACGTTCAATACTGTCATCATCATGGCTGAGCATCGGAATGCCGGCGCCAATTGCGGCTTCAGCAAGCTGTGCCCGCGCTGCTGGTATCTCCGCGCGCCTTGCATAAACAGATTGGGCCAAGGCCATGAAGGCATCCGCCTTCATCCCAGCACGCCCGGCGTATTTCGCTACCTCATCAAGATTGTTCAGCTTCTTCACAATGCTCGGCGTATGGTCATTGAAGCCAAGCAGATGCACATCGCCGGAAGCAATATCGGCCAGCGCATCATCCAGCGCATCGAAGTTATCTGCCTCAAAGCGCAGGTGAACACGCAGATCAGTAGCCGCGCCCCCCTTCATCTCCCGCAGCGCGTCCTTCATGCCGCGCCAGGCACCCAAGGACCGCAAGCCAGGCTCCCAGGAAAGCGTCACACCAAGATAGGCCGTGGTGATGCCGCATGAAATCAACTGCGCCGCAGAATCACGCAAGGCGAGTGCGGGCGGAAAGCCAATGCCAGGACGCGGCTGGAACTGCCGTTCATGCGCATCGCCATGAATATCAACCAAGCCAGGCATGACCAAAAGCCCAGCAGCATCAAAGCACCGCGCGGCGAGCGCGGGCGTTTCAACGATGATACCATCATGCAGGAACACATCATCGGGCAGCATTGCATCACCGCGCAGCACCTGCCCACCTTGGATGATCCAAGCCATATTCAACTCTCCAACACAAGTTGCACGCGCGCGGCGGCGTAACAGGAAAGAGTCCAATCCACCGGCGCCCCGTCCGGGTCGGTATTCAGGGCTTCCGCCAGAATCACTGGCCGGGAACGCGATTGCATCAGTTGCTTGGCTTCTTCCGGTGTTGGTAACCGCGCGGTGATGCGCGTGGAATGGCGCCGATAATCGGGCACGCCGCATTCAGCCAACGCCACTGTGATGGAAGATTGGCGCGAGAGAGATTCCGCGGCAGCCGTGAAGCGGGGCAGTGGGAAATGATGCAGCCCAAGCACCAGCGGCCTGCCATTCGCAAGACCAAGCCGCGCCACGCGCAGAACGGGGCGACCGCGGCGGATGCGCAAGCCCGCCGCAACCGTGCTTTCCGCAGCAATTTCAGTAATGTGCAAAACGCGCCCTGCTGCTTCCCGATTTTGCCGGCGGATGGTTTCTGAAAACCGGGTGCGCGGCCCGAGCGGATAATCCAGCACATCCTCCGCCACAAAGGCCCCGCGCCCCTGTTCCACGCGAATAATGCCGCGCACTTCCAATTCTTCCAGAGCCCGCCGGACAGTATGACGATTGACGGCGAAACGTTCGGTCAACACAGCTTCCGTGGGCAGCCTTTCCCCCGGCTGGCGCTTTCCGCCCGAGATATCAGCTTCAAGCGCAATCGCGATCTGGCGCCACAGCGCAATGCCGACGCCGCGGGCTAAGGCAGGGTTTGTCATTAAAGTTTCAACCATGACCGGGCAATTCCATGACATATCCGTATTGCACAAAGCAGGGCTTCCTGTCTATAGGTCTAGACAAGTGAAATGACCCAGACAGAAACCCCCTCCCCCCAAGTGTCACGCCAAAGATGGATGGCTATCTTGGCGCGCGCCTCGGCGCAGGAATTGGCCGCAAAGCTTGCCGAACTCCCGCCACTGCCAGCATCCGAAACCCTTCGCGCCCCAGAAACCGGTCTGGTGATGGTGCGTGGCCGCGCAGGCGGAGACGGCGATGCCTTCAACCTTGGCGAAATGACCGTAACGCGTTGCGCGCTGCGTCTTGGGGCGCATGTCGGTCACGCCTATATCGCCGGGCGTGACCATGCCAAGGCAAGGCTCGCCGCGCTGCTGGACGCTGCCTTGCAGGATAGCGCGCTACATGCCGCCTGCATGCAAGCGGTGGTCGAACCGCTCGCCGCCACGCAACAGGAAGCGCGCGCCGCGGAAGCACGCAAGGCCGCCGCCACGCGCGTTGATTTCTTTACAATGGCGACCATGCGATGACGCGCTTGACCCCAGGCTTCGCCGACCCGGTTCTGGATGGGCAAGCAAGCTTCCGCACGATTCTGGAGGCGATGAGCCGCCCCGGACGCATCCAGCGCATTACAGCGCGCATCACCCCACCTGCGCCCTTGTGCACGGCTGCCGCTGCTGCCCTTCTAACCTTGGCCGATGCCGATACACCGCTTTGGCTGGATGGGGGCGATACCATTGCCGAATGGCTGCGCTTTCACTGTGGCGCGCCCATCACGCCCGATATTGGCGCGGCGCGATTCGTTTTGGCCTGCGGTACCGCGCCATCGCTTGAAACGCTCGATTTCGGCACGGATGAAGACCCGCAGCTTGGCGCGACGCTGATCCTGCAAGTGGCAGGGCTGGTCGCCGGCGATGGCTGGCGCCTGAAAGGTCCAGGCATTCAGCATGAACATCGGCTACGCGTGCTTGGCGCGCCGGCTGATTTCACGGCAGCCTGGGCTCGCAATCAGGCGCTGTTTCCGCGCGGCGTTGATGTGCTGCTTTGCGCCGGGGACAGCATCGCTGCCCTGCCGCGCAGCGTGATGATTGCGGAGGGCTGATCATGTATGTCGCAGTCAAGGGCGGCGAAAAGGCCATCAGCGCCGCCCATGCTTGGTTGGATGAAACCCGCCGCGGCGATACCGCCCTGCCGGAACTCAGTGTCGCGCAGATTGAACAGCAAATGGCACTCGCCGTTGATCGGGTGATGGCGGAAGGTTCCTGCCATGATCGCTTTTTGGCTGCGCTCGCAATCAAGCAGGCGAAGGGTGATCTGATCGAAGCGGCGTTTCTGCTGCGCGCCTATCGTACGACCCTGCCACGCTTTGGCGCCTCACTCCCGCTTGAGACCAGCCGCATGAGCCTGCGCCGGCGCATCAGCGCGACGTACAAGGATTTGCCCGGCGGCCAGGTGCTGGGGCCGACATTTGATTATACGCATCGCCTGCTTGATTTTACCCTTGCCGCCGAAGGACACGACGCACCCGCCACACCGGAAGCGCCGGCGGATGGGGCGGATGTGCCGCGCGTGACCGAAATCCTCGCGCGGGAAGGTTTGATGCAGCGTGAAAGCACGGCTGAGTCAGAACCAGGCGACCTGACGCGTGAACCGCTTTCCTTCCCCGCGTCGCGCCCAGTGCGCCTACAAAATCTGGCACGCGGGGATGAGGGGTTTTTGTTGGCCCTCGGTTATTCCACGCAGCGCGGTTATGGCAATGCCCATCCCTTTGTGGGTGAAATCCGCGTTGGTCATATCGGCGTTGAGATCATCCCGCCGGAATTGGGTTTCGCGATTGATATTGGCGATATCGGCATCACCGAATGCCAGATGGTCAATCAATTCAAGGGCAGCCGCACTGAACCTGCGCAATTCACCCGCGGCTATGGGCTGGTATTCGGCCATGGGGAAAGGCGCGCCATGTCCATGGCGCTGGTGGATCGTGGGCTTAGGGCACGTGAATTGGGTGAGGAAGCGGATGCGCCGGCCCAGCAGGAAGAATTCGTTTTGTATCACTCAGACAATATCGAAGCGACCGGCTTTGTAGAGCATCTGAAGCTGCCGCATTACGT
>CAMCZJ010000015.1 GCA_945886995.1 Asaia bogorensis | reverse complement strand
GAAGCCGGCGAAGCCGCGATGCAGAGCTACAGCAAGGGCCAGGTGGTCAAGGCGAAGGTTCTGGATGTGGATGTCGAGAAGGAACGCATCTCCCTTGGCATCAAGCAGCTTCAGGCCGACCCGGCCGCCGAAGTGCTTGACCGCGTGCGCAAGGGCGATGTGGTCACCTGCATCGTCACCAAGGTCGAACAGAACGGCATTGAAGTGAAGGTGGATGAAGTGCTTACCGGCTTCATTCGTCGCGCTGAATTGGCCCGTGACCGTGGCGACCAGCGTCCCGACAAATTCGCCATTGGCGAAAAGGTGGATGCGAAGGTCACCGCCGTGGACCGCGCCGCGCGCCGCCTGACGCTGACCATCAAGGGCAAGGAAGTGGAAGAGGAACGCGAAGCCATGCGCGAATATGGCTCGGCCGATTCCGGTGCCTCGCTCGGCGACATCCTGGGTGCGGCGATCCGCCGTCGCCGGGAAATGACCGGGGAAGAATAATTCCTGGGTCACGGCCAGAGCATTTTCAAGCCAAGTGGCAACACTTGGCGACTCGGAAAATGCGACCAAACAAAAGGTTAGCGCGTTTTCCGCGAACCAACGTAAGCGGGAAACGCGTTAACCAACTATCAGCCCCGGGGCAGTGATGCCCCGGGGTTTTTCTTTTGCACCCCTGTCTGATCGCATTTTCCGAGTCGCCAAGCGATTCCGCTTGGCTTGAAAATGCTTAGTTTGATCGCATTTTCCGAGTCGCCAAGCGATTCCGCTTGGCTTGAAAATGCTCGGTTTGATCGCATTTTCCGAGTCGCCAAGCGATTTCGCTTGGCTTGAAAATGCTCGGTTTGCTCGCATTTTCCGAGTCGCCAAGCGATTCCGCTTGGCTTGAAAATGCTCGGTTTGATCGCATTTTCCGAGTCGCCAAGCGATTCCGCTTGGCTTGAAAATGCTCACACCCCTTGCCCCGCTGCGCGCCGCGCGCCACAAACGACCCATGTCACTTGAAGCCGATCTCCTCGCTGAACGGCGTCGCCTGTCCAGGCGCGTCACCTTTTGGCGTGCGCTTGCGGTGCTTGGCGTGATCGCGGCGCTTGCACTCATGTTCGGCAAGGGCAGCCTGGGCGGGCTTGCTTCCAATGATCATGTGCTCAGGCTCCGTATCGAAGGCGTGATCCTGGAAGACCGCCGGCTGATCGAAGTGATCGAAGAAGCCAGCCGCGATGCCTCGGCGCGCGCCATGCTGCTGGTGATAGATAGCCCCGGCGGCAGTATGGCCGGCGGTGAAGCCTTGCACGGCGCGCTCAAGCGCTTTGCCGAGAAAAAGCCCCTGGTGGCGCTGATGGGCGGCACGGCGGCCTCGGCCGGTTATATGATTGCCATGCCGGCACAGCATGTGCTGGCGCGGGAAGCGACGGTCACGGGGTCAATCGGCGTCCTGCTGCAAAGCTTTGACGTTTCGGAATTGATGACCCGGCTTGGCATCCGCCCCGATATCCTGGCGACCGGCCCCTTCAAGGCGCAGCCCAACCCTTTCCAGCCACTGACCGATCAGGGACGGGCCGAGATGATGCGCGTTCTGGAAGATTTGCACGGCCAATTCATCGCGATCGTGGCTACAGGTCGGCGGATGGATGAAGCGCGTGTGCGCCCCTTGGCCGATGGCAGGGTCTTTACCGGGCGCCAGGCGCTTCCCCTTGGCTTGATTGATGCGATTGGTGGGGAAGCGGAGGGCCGCGCCTGGCTCGCCACCCAGAAGGGTGTCGCGGAAGCCCTGCCGGTGCGGGACCTGGAACCACGCGACCGGATGGAGAAATTCCTTAACCGGTTTGTGGGCAGCCTCACGAAAACACTGATGACAGAATGGCTTGGCGTTGACGCCCCGCGGGCGGTCTGGCAGCTTTCCAGATAGGACAGGTTTCGTTCAGTCCAGGCAAGGCATGCGGCTTGGCGGGCTTGGTTCCTAACAGATGGGGCTTAAGGTCACTCCAAAGCATATTGGGGGCCGGATGAAAAACGCTTAGGGAGAAAACCCGGCATGACGAGATCGGAACTGATCGCGCAATTGGCGTCAAGCAATCCGCATTTGCGCCAGGGCGATGTGGAAGCGATTGTGGCGACGATTTTCGGCGAAATCACCGCAGCACTTGCGCGCGGTGATCGCGTGGAATTGCGCGGCTTTGGCGCCTTTTCAACAAAATCACGCGAAGGCCGCACCGGGCGCAATCCGCGCACCGGGGAATCCGTATCGGTGGACCCGAAATCCGTGCCTTACTTCAAGCCAGGCAAGGAATTGCGCGAACGCATCAATGCGAAGAAAGCGCCCGCGCCGGCCAAGCGCGCAGCAATGCGCAAGGCGTAAGGGCTGATTTTTCATCCCATTCTTTTGACCACTGATAAAGACTGAACCACATCTCGGATAACGCGGACTGCTTGATATGCGCCCCGTCCCAGCATCCGCGCGCCATGTTGTTCATGCTTGGTGACGCCGGCGCGATTATGCCTTGACGCCGCGCCACCGCCGGGGATTGTGTGCAGCGCTTAACCCCGAAGGCCCCGCCAATGCGCTGGTTCATCTTCCTGCCCCTCGCTGTGCTGGTGGTGCTGTTCATGCTCTCTAACCCGCAGAGCATCGAATTGCGCCTCTGGCCCTTTGACCTTGCCTGGACTGCCTCGGCGGCGATCGCCGTGCTGTCCATCGCTGCCGTTGCCTTTTTGCTGGGGGCGTTTATCGCCTGGGCTGCTGCCTTGCCGGCGCGTCGCCGGGGCCGGGCCGCCGAACGCCGCGTGGGGGAACTTGAAGCGCGGATCACGTCCCTCAACGCCAGCGCCACCAAGCAAGCCAGCGAAGAAAAGGCCCTGACCAAAGCATGATTGCGCGCCCTGCAAGCGGCACCGCCCGCATCATCCCAGCGCTTGATTCGGGTGATGCCGCGCGCGCCCAGGCCCTTGCTGAAAGCCTCGCGCCACATTGCGGCGTGTTGAAGGTGGGGCTGGAGCTTTTTACCTCAGCCGGCCCGGCAATCGTCAGCGCCATGGCGCGGCATCGCCCGGTATTTCTGGACCTGAAGCTGCACGACATCCCGAATACAGTGGCCGGCGCGGTACGTTCCCTGCTGCCGCTGAAGCCCGCCATGATGACGCTGCATGCCGCCGGCGGTGCCGCCATGATCGCCGCCGCGCGGGCGGAGGCCGAGAAAGCCGGCGCTGACCGCCCCATGCTGCTGGCAGTCACGGTACTGACCAGTATTGATGCCGAAACCCTGGCCAGCACGGGCGTGGCCGCCAGCCCCGCCGACCAAGTGCTGCGCTTGGCGCGCCTTGCGCTCGCTGCCGGGGCAGATGGGCTGGTCTGCAGCCCGCAGGAAGCCGGCGTGCTGCGCGCTGCCCTTGGCCCCGCGCCCTTCCTGGTGGTGCCTGGTGTGCGCCCGGCTGGCAGCGCCGTTGGCGATCAGGCCCGCACCGCGACCCCGGCTGAGGCTATGGCGGCGGGCGCGGATTGGATTGTGGTTGGCCGCCCCATCACCGGCGCGCCGGACCCGGCCGCCGCCGCCGCTGCCATCGCGGCAGGGCTTTAGGCAGTGCTGGTCAAGATCTGCGGCATCAAGGACGCCATGGCGCTAGCGGCAGCGCACGACGCCGGGGCGGATATGGTGGGGTTCGTCTTCTTCCCGCCCTCCCCACGCGCCGTAACGCCTGCCGAGGCTGGTTTGCTCGCGCGGTCCTACACGGCTGGCCCGAAGCGCGTCGGGCTATTTGTGGACCCCGATGACGCCACTCTGGCCGCGACTTTGGCCGAAGTGCCGCTTGATATCCTGCAATTGCAAGGCGAAGAAAGCCCAGGCCGGGCGGGCGAAATCCGTGCCCGTTTCGGCAAGCCCGTGATGAAGGCGCTTGGCATTGGCAGCAAAGCCGATCTGGCGCAGCTGCCGGATTACGCCGATCAAGTGGATTACTTCCTGCTCGATGCCCGCCCGCCGCCTGGCAGCGCGCTGCCCGGCGGCAATGCGCTGGCCTTTGATTGGGCACTGATGAAGGGCGAACACCCACCGCGCCCCTGGCTGCTCGCGGGCGGCCTGACGCCGGCTAATGTGGCGGAGGCCATTGCGGCTTCTGGCGCGCCAGGGGTGGATGTGTCGTCCGGCGTTGAACGTGCGCGCGGCGTCAAGGACCCGGCGGCCATCGCTGCCTTCATCACCGCCGCCAAATCTGTGCGCGCGTGACGCGCCGCCCCGCATGACCGTGCCCGAGCATTTTCAAGCCAAATGGGGTCATTTGGCGACTCGGGAAGTGCGATCAAACAAGGGTTTGACGCATGTCCGGTGAGCAGATGCGAGGCGGTGATGCGCGAGAAGAAAGCGAAGCCGCCGAAAAAGCCAAGATGCGCCGCGTGCTGGCGATTTTCGGCCCAGCCGTTTTCGCCGGCGCCTTCGCGACACGCGTGACCGACCCGACGGTCGCGGAAATCGCCAGCGAATTCAGCGTCACGGCGGCAGAGGCTGCCCTACTTGGCACCGCCTATACCCTGCCCTTCGCCCTGGTGCAGCCAATCCTGGGGCCGGTGGCGGATTCCATCGGCAAGCGGCGGATTGTGATGATCTGCGTGGCGATGTTGGGCGTGATGCTGCTCGCTGCTGCGGTTTCGGCAAGCTTTGGCTGGCTGATGGCGTTTCGCGCGGCTTCCGGCATGGCGGCGGGGGGCATGATGCCGCTGACGCTCGCCATTATGGGGGATGCGGTTTCGCTGAAATACCGGCAGGTGGCGCTGTCGCGCATTCTGATCTTCGGCATTAGCGGGCAGATCGCGGGCGGCGTGGTGGCAGGCCCAATTGCCGCCATTGCCGGCTGGCGCGGTGTACTGGTGGTGTGCGCCATCGCTGCCTTTTTGGGCCTTGTCGCCCTGATTCTGGCCGCCCGCGGCGCCGCGCGCGAAGTGATAACGCGTTATGACCCGGTGGTAGCGGTGCAACGCTATCGCGGCATTATCGCGAACCCCGCCGCGCTGCCCTTGTTCGCTGCGGTGGCGGTGGAAGGCGGCCTGGTTTTCGGCACCTTCCCCTTCATCGCGCCCCTGCTGATCGAACGCGGCATTGGCAGCACCATGGAAGCCGGCTTTGCGATTGGCGCCTTTGGCCTTGGCGGGCTGGTTTTCGCCGCTTTGGTCGCCCCGCTTCTGGCCCGCTTCGGCCAGGCTGGCGTGATCCGCATTGGCGGTGCCACCGCAGCGGCCGCGCTGATTGGCTTTGCGCTGGCGCCATCCTTGGTGGTGGCGACGCTGGCGGGGCTTGGGCTCGGGCTTGGGTTCTACATGATCCACAACGCCATCCAGACCCGCGCGACGGAACTCGCCCCCCAGGCGCGCGGCAGCGCCATGTCCTTGCATGCCTTTGCCTTTTTTGGCGGGCAATCGCTGGGCCCGATTTTCTATGGGGTGGGGGATATGGCCTTTGGCCTACCCATAACGCTGGGGCTGGCGGCGGGTGCGATCATGGTCCTGGCACTGCTTTTGGCGCGGCGTTAAGGCACTTTGCGAGGCCCGATTCGGGGCGCCCTGTGCGCGCCTGCGTGCTGATCACGAACAAAAAAGCAACTTTTGGGCTTGGGGCTTAATTTTTTTATCTATATAATTCAACTAGATATGGTGATTTTGGAAAACAAATCGGCAGCGCGCGACTCGGGGCCGAATCGGCTTGCTCAATCCCAAGATATGGTGGCCCAGCTTCCAGCACCGACACAAGCGCGTTCGCGTCTCGTGCCGAGCCAGTGCCCGAGTCGCAAGCTCAAAAATCGCTGACGCGGCCCTTCTGTTCCCAATCGCCAAAGCGGGTTGGTTCAGGCCCTTTCGGCCCGCCAATCTCCTTGGGTTTCGGGAGGGGAGCCTTGGCGGGCGCGGGGGGCTGGGGCTTGGGGTCTTCGGCGCTGGGCTTATCTGTCATGGAGAATGCGTCTAGCTTAACGGGCACCGCAGCACGAGGGGGCAGAGGAAGCACAGCATGGCCGGCTATACCCGCACCGTTATCCTGCTTGCCGCTCTGACCGCGCTTTTTGGCGTGATTGGCCTCGCCATCGGGGGCGAGCAGGGCATGATCATGGCGCTGCTTTTCGCGGGCGGCATGAACCTGTTGTCCTGGTGGAACAGCGACAAGATGGTGCTGCGCATGCACAACGCCCAGCCCATCAGCCGGCAGGAAGCACCCCGGCTTTATGAAATGACAGCGCAGCTCGCTGCCAATGCCGGCCTGCCCATGCCGGCGCTTTACGTTATCCATGAAGAACAACCCAATGCCTTTGCCACGGGGCGCAACCCGCAGAATGCCGCAGTTGCGGTCAATACCGGGCTGCTTGAGATGCTTTCGGAAGATGAAGCCGCCGGTGTGATCGCGCATGAACTGGCCCATATCAAGAACCGCGACACGCTGGTGATGACCGTCACCGCCAGCATCGCGGGCGCCATTTCGGCGCTGGCGCAATTCGGCATGATGTTTGGGCGCGGGCGCGATCGGCAAAACCCTTTTGGCCCCATTGGTATGATCCTGATGGTGATATTGGCGCCGATTGCCGCCGCCATTGTGCAAATGGCGATCAGCCGTTCCCGCGAATATGAAGCGGATAAGGCTGGGGCGGAGATTTGCGGCCAGCCGCTGGCGCTGGCAGGCGCGCTGCGCAAGCTGGAACACTACGCCCATCAGCGGGTCAATCAGGCAGCCGAGGCCAATCCGGCGACCGCGCATATGTTCATCATCAACCCGCTTTCCGGGGCGCGGATGGATAATCTTTTTTCCACCCATCCACGTACGGAGAACCGCGTGGCGGCTTTGGAGCAAATGGCGACCAGCTTCGGCAGGCTACCCGATGATGGCCCCCGGCGGCGCGGGTCTGTTCCGCCCACGGCCAAGCCACCCGCGCAGCGCGGCCCTTGGGGCTAGGGCTGCTAAATCTGCGCCATGCTTTTGGGGCCGCCCGTCCGACGCCAAGGCTTCCGCCGATCAGGGGCTGGCCGAAAAATCCCTGTAGATGAAGGTCGGATCGCCGGCTTCGGCAATGGCCGAGGCCAGCAGCGCGTGATGTGGCGACAGCGCGCAGGCGGGGTCGGTCGCGCTGGCATCGCCGGTTAGCGCAAAGGCCTGGCAGCGGCAGCCGCCCCAATCGCGTTCCGCATGCGCGCATCCCTGGCATGGGCTTGGCATCCAGCCCGCGCCGCGAAAGCGGCTGAAAGCGTCACTCCCTTCCCAGGCGGCGCGCAGCGTTGTGCTGCGGATATTGGGGAAGACCATGCCGGTGATGGATTCTGCCGCGTGGCAGGGCAGCACATTACCGGCGGGAGAGATGGCGAGAAAGCGATTACCCCAGCCACCCATGCAGGCCTTGGGCCGCGCCGCGTGGTAATCCGGCACGACATAATCAATCACGAGCCGCCCCTTACGGCTAAGTCGCGCCGCGTCAACAATGCGTGTCGCTTCGTCCAACTGCGCGCGTGTCGGCAAAAGGGCGTCTCTGTTTTCGAACGCCCAGCCGTAATACTGCACATGCGCAACTTCCAGGCGCGCCGCATCCCAGGCAAGAGCAAGGTCAATGATCGCCTGCAGATTATGGAGATTCTGCCGATGCACCACGGCATTGAGCGTGAGCGGCAGGCCCGCTTCGCGCACCAGCCTGGCCGCTTCCTGCTTGCGCGCATGGGCGCCCTTCATGCCGCCGATGCGTTCTGCGCCTTCAGCCTCAGCATCCTGGATGGAAAGCTGCACGTGATCGAGGCCAGCAGCCTTTAGCCGCGCGAGTAGGGAAGCATCCAGCAGCACGCCGGCGGTGATCAGATTGGTGTAAAGCCCTGCATCACGGGCGGCGGCGGTGATGTCCACAATATCGCGTCGCGCGGTTGGCTCACCGCCGGAAAGATGTACTTGCAGGCAGCCAAGCTCCGCCGCTTGGATGAAAACATCTGCCCATTCAACAGTGGTGAGTTCCGCCGAGGCGCGCGTCAGCGCCAAAGGGTTGGAACAATAGGGGCAGCGCAGCGGGCAGCGATGCGTAAGCTCCGCCAATAAGGCCAGCGGCGCATTCATGCCTGAAGCGCGCCGCGATTGGTCAAATCTTCCACCATGGCGCCCACATCGGCGGCGATCACATCACGCGGGGCGGCGAATTTGGCGGCCAGCGCATCAATGATGGCGTCAAGGTCGCGCGCACCATCCACCAACTGCAGCACTTCAAGTGCGATCTCATCCGGGATGAACATGCGTTCTGGCGCCATCACCACCCAGCGCGACCGCGCCTTGTCATGATGCAGCCTGACTCCCGGGGCGAAGCGCGGGATCATGGGCGGAAGGCCCCGGGCGGTGGCAGGCCAGGTGCCACATAGGCGAAATGCAGCGCATCCAATTGCGCCCAGAGCAGATCGCATTTGAAGCGCAGCGCCGCCAGCACCTGTTCCTGCTTTTCCGCCGTATCTGCGTATTGCTTCACATAGGAAAGCGCGAAGGCGACATCCTGCGGCGCCTGTGTCAGGCGCGGGGTGAAATAGGCGAGTGTCTCTGCCGTGACAAAATCATAATTGCGCAACATGCCGGAAACACGCTGGGAAATGATATCAGGCGAGAACATTTCCGTGAGTGAGGAGGCTATTGCTTCCAGCAGGGATTTTTCGCGCACGAAGCGCACATAGGCATCCACGGCAAAGCGCGTGGCGGGCAGCAGCCCTTGCAGTGAAACCACATAGGCGCGGTCAAGCCCAAGCCCATCGGTCAGGGCAAGCCAGCGTTCCACCCCGCCCGGATGCGTGCCATCGCCATCATGATCCACCAGGCGTCGGCGCCATTCGCGGCGAAGATCAGGTGTCGGCAAGCGCGCGAGCAATGATGCATCCTTGGCCGGGATGGATGCCTGATAGTAGTAGCGATTGAGCGCCCAGGCCTGCACCTGCGCCTTATTCAGCTTGCCGCCATGCAGCAGGTGATGAAACGGGTGATGGATATGGTAGCGTTCCTCACCAATCGCGCGCAGCGCTGCTTCCAGCGCATCGGGTGACATCAGGCTCACAGGCAAAGCTCCATGCCATCTTCGGCCACTTCCCAGCCGGCGGCGGCAAGCGCGGCGCGTTCCGGGCTATCGGCCAAAAGGGCGGGGTTGGTATTGTTGATATGCACGAAAATCCTTCTTGCAACAGGAATGGCTGCGAAGGCTTCCAGGGTGGAGCCAGCGCCAGTCATGGGCATATGCCCCATGCGGCGCCCGGTTTTTGGACCCGCGCCAAGGCGGATCATTTCATCATCGGTAAACAGCGTGCCATCAAACATCACACAAGCCGCGCTGGCCAATCTGGCGCTGAGCGCTGCGGTCATCATGGCGCAGCCCGGGATGTAATGCAGCGTGCCGCCGCCCGCCGAAAGTGCCAAGCCAAGGGCTTCCCCATCTGCGGCGATGGCGGGTTCTGCGTGGCCTTCGGCGAAGAGTGGCACTTTGCCCGGCACGGCATAGGCGGTGAGGGTGATGCCAAGCAGGCTGAAGGGCTGATCGAGTGTGATGGCGTGGCGCGTAACATTGGCGGGGTTGAGCGCGCGGAAGATCGGGTTTTGGTCGAGCACCGCAAGGCTTTGCGCTGCGCCGTAAAGGCTGAAGCGATGGCCTTCGCGTAAATGCAGCAGGCCGGCGATGGTATCAACTTCGGCGCCTGTCAGCAGCACGGCTTGGATCGGGGAATTGCGCAGCCGTTCAGGGCGCGGATGCAAGGCGGGTGTCGCGGCAATTTGCTGGCGCAAATCAGGGCTGGCATTGATGACAAGCCAGGACTTCCCATCAACCGAAGCCGCAATGCTGGCTTGGCTGCGCGGCGGCGCGGCAGGGTCCCCCGCGCGGGATTTTTGGCAGCCAATGCCGGCGGAATTCCATTGCGGAAACCCGCCCCCGGCACCGGCGCCGAGTATAATTACCCGGAGCATGAATCAAGGCTCCGGGGCAGGACGCTCAGCCGATTTCGGCGCAGGCGTAGCTATTGATTTCGAGCGCGAGGGAAACCTCGACAATCTTGGGGGCTTTCCAAGCCATGGCGATATCCTCCGATAAAGGGGCCGGCTGGCTGCCGGCTGAAGTCATATTGGCCATTTCGGAGGGCTTCATCAAGCGGCATTCGGGCGCTGCGGGCGACGGGGCGCTGATCTGAGGTGGATCAAGGCCGCCGAGCGGCCCAAAGCCATCATGTCGGATATGGTGGCGCTTGGCTTTTCCGGCATCTGGGCCAGAATGCATCAGGCCGCCCGCAGCCCTACCGGGGCGGCAGCATCAGGCAATAGGGGATGTCCGAAATGAGTGCAGTCATGGAAGCGACAAGGGCGACGGGCAGCGACAAGGGGCTCGATTACGACGCCATTGTCATTGGCGCCGGCATGTCCGGGCTTTATCAGCTGATCCGGCTGCGCCAGCTTGGAATGAAGGCGCGGGTGTTTGAAGCTGGCACGGGCGTGGGTGGCACTTGGTATTGGAATCGCTACCCGGGCTGCCGCTTTGATTCGGAAAGCTATTCCTATGGCTATTCCTTCGACAAGGATTTGCTGAAGGAATGGCATTGGACTGAGCATTTCGCGCCACAGCCGGAAACCGAACGCTATCTGAACCTGGTTGCCGATAAATATGACCTGCGTCGCGATATCCAATTCTCCGCCCGCGTGAAGGCGGCGCGCTGGGATGAGGCGGCGCGCAGCTGGAACGTGACATTGGAAGATGGCAGCACACATCAAACACGCTTCCTGATCACGGCGATTGGCGCGCTTTCCGCACCAACCATGCCGCAATTTCCGGGTATTGCCGATTTCAAGGGGCAATCCTTCCATACGGGTCTTTGGCCCAAGGAAAAGGTTGATTTTACCGGCAAGCGTGTTGCGGTGATTGGCACCGGCGCATCCGGCGTGCAGACCATTCAGGAAGTGGCGAAAACAGCGAAGCAGCTTGTTGTCTTTCAGCGCACGCCCAATTGGTGCGCGCCCTTGCATAATGGCAAGATCAGCGCCGAGGAAATGGCGGAAATCCGCAGCCGCTATGATGAAATCTTCAAACGGTGTGAGGAAACCTTCTCCTGCTTTCTGCACACGCCTGATCCACGGAATGCTTTTGATGTCTCGGCTGAAGAACGGGAAGCCTTTCTGGAAAAGCTCTATTCCGAAAAGGGTTTCGGGATTTGGGTGGGTAACTTCAAGGATTTGCTGACCAATCGCGCGGCGAATGAGGAAGTGTCGCGTTTTGTGGCGAATAAGATCCGTCAGCGCGTGAAGGACCCGAAAGTGGCGGAGATGCTGATTCCAACAAATCACGGCTTTGGCACCAGGCGCGTGCCTTTGGAGACCTTCTATTTCGAATGCTACAATCAGCCGAATGTTACGCTGGTGGACAGCAAGGCAACCCCGATTGAGCGCATTACGCCAACCGGCATCAAGACCAGCGAAGCCGAATATGAATTCGATATCATTGTTTATGCCACTGGCTTTGACGCGCTGCGTGGCGCCTTTGACCGGATTGAATTCCAGGGTGCGGATGGTGTGATGCTGAAGGAGGTATGGCAGGATGGCGCGACATCGCTGGTGGGCATGTTGCAAAAGGGCATGCCGAATATGTTCATGCTGCTGGGTCCCCATACCGCGCTTGGCAATATTCCGCGTTCCATCGAATTCAATGTGGAATGGGTGAGCGATTTGCTGGGTCATGCGCAAGCCAAGGGCATTACGCGCGTGGAAGCGACCGAAGCGGCAATGGAAAAATGGATGGATCACGTCATGGAATTGGCCAAGGGCCTGCTTTCCATGGAGGTGGATTCCTGGATGACCGGCGTCAATCTGAATGTCGCGGGCAAGCAGAAGCGCATTGTCGCGCGCTATACCGGCAGCGCGCCAGGCTATCGCGCCTGGGCGAATCATATGGCGGCACAGGGATATGCCGGGATTACGCTGGAATAAGCGTCAGGTCAGGCATTAAAGGCAACGGAACCAAGCGCCGCAAGGTCATAACCGCCAAGCCGTGCGGCGCGCGTCGCGAAAGCCTCGCTGCGTGTGAAGGTCAATAGCTTCTGCACGGGATCGCCGAAGAAATGGCGGCGGTCCATCACCAGGTCAAAGCGCTCACGGAATAGCGGCAGGAAAGAAAGGCCGCGCGCCGCGGCCTCGGCACGAATGCCAAAGCCGACATCGGCGCGGCCTTCGGCGACGCTGGCGGCGACCTCATCTTCGGAAAGGGCGGGGTTGGGCAGAAAGCCTATGTCATCAAGGCGCAGCCCCGCTTCCGAGAGTAAATGCGTGAGCAAAACATGGCTGCCCGCGCGTGGCTGACGCCCGGCGACACGCAGGCCCGGGCGCGCCAAATCCGTGATGCCAGCCAGCACGCCAGGGTTGCCTTGCGGCAGGATCAGCCCTTGCTCTCGCCAAGCCCAGGTAATGCCGACAAAGCCGCGCCCGGCCAGGAATTCTCGTGCTGCGGGTTCATTGAAGCTGTTGGTGTCGGGGTCGAGCAAATGGCTGGCGGCGACCAATGCCTCGCCCTCGGCCAGCGCAATCAGCCCATCCAGGCTGCCGCCGCCGCGCAAAGCCAGCCCGCAGCCCGATTGCCGCGCTGCCCAATCGAGCAAAGGGTCATGGCTGCCGGCCAGGATGGGGGGCGGGTCCAGGCGTTGCGCCGCGCCGGCATCGGCTTGGGCGGCGAGCCAGCGTTCAAGCTGCCGGCGCGGGAACAGCCATTTGCCGCCAAGCTGCGCTGCCGGCAGCCTTTGCGCCCGGGCAAGCTCATAAAGGGAGCGTTCAGACAGGCGGAGGAAGCGCGCGGCTTCCTTGAGCGTTAGGACATCTGGCATTTGATGGCGAATTTCGGCAAAAACCAGCAGGTGGTCAAGCCTGCTACCGAATTGACGGGGGTTTCAACCATCCGCACATAAGGTCCGTTCCGGGAGGATAGGGTGAACGATCTCGCCAGCGCATCTACGACTGCCCTTGGCCTGATCCTTTCCCTGGATCCGGCGGTGCTGGCCATTGTGGCGCTGTCCTTGCGCGTCAGCCTGACCGCCCTGTTGCTGGCAGCGTTGATTGGCCTGCCGCTCGGCGCGCTGTTGGCGGTGGCGCGGTTTCCGGGGCGGGGCACTGTGATTGCGCTGATGAATGCGCTGATGGGGCTGCCGCCGGTGGTGGTCGGGCTACTGATTTATCTGCTGCTGTCGCGGTCCGGCCCGCTGGGATCCTTTGGGTTATTGTTCACGCCGGGCGCCATGATCATTGCCCAGGCCGTGCTGATCACGCCCATTCTGGCAGCGCTGACGCGGCAAGTGCTGGAAGGCATGTGGGAAGAATATGCTGAACAGCTTCGTTCCTTCGGTGCTGGGCCGTGGCGGGCAGTGCCGACCTTACTGTGGGATGGGCGCTTTCTGCTGCTGACAGTGCTGCTCGCGGGTTTCGGCCGTGCGGCGGCGGAAGTGGGCGCGGTGATGGTGGTGGGCGGCAATATTGAAGGCTTCACCCGCGTAATGACCACCGCGATTGCGCTTGAAACCAGCAAGGGCGATTTGCCGCTGGCGCTCGCTTTGGGGCTGGTGCTGATGGCGATTGTGCTTGGCGTGAATGCGCTGGCGCAAGGTGTACGCGGCATAGCGGCGCGTTGGGCCGGCTGAAATGCGCGCACCTCAATCCATTCTGCCGCTTTGCACGGAAGGGCTCGGCTTCTCCGCTGGGGGTGTTGAGATTCTGAGCGATATCTCGCTGAAGATTACCGCCGGCGCGCCGACGCTGCTGATTGGCGCGAATGGTGCGGGGAAAAGCGTGCTGCTGCGGCTGCTGCATGGTTTGCTGAAGCCCTCGGTTGGGCGGGCTTTCTGGGCGATGCCAGCCGACCATGCTGCGCGGCGCCAGGCGATGGTGTTTCAGCGCCCGGTGCTGCTGCGGCGTTCAGTACTGGCCAATACGCTGTACCCCATGGCTTTGGCTGGTGTGGCGCGTGAGGAACGCGATGCGCGCGCTGAGGAAGCCTTGGCGCTGGTTGGCCTTGCCGATCGCGCGGATGACGCGGCGCGCCGGCTTTCTGTCGGTCAGCAGCAGCGCCTGGCATTGGCGCGCGCCGCCGCCTTGCGGCCGGAATTGCTGTTTCTGGATGAGCCTTCAGCAAGCCTTGACCCCGCCGCGACGCGCGCGGTGGAGGAGATTGTGCTGAAGCTTGCTGAGCGCGGCACGAAGATTGTCATGACCACGCATGATCTGGCCCAGGCGCGCCGGCTGGCGGGGGATGTGGTGTTTCTGCATCGCGGCCGCGTGTTGGAGCAGGCACCGGCGGAGGTGTTTTTTCAACAACCTGCTTCAGCCACGGCGCGCGCCTTCCTGCGGGGGGAATTGGTGTGGTGATGGGTTTGAAAGAAAGGAAACGAAACATGATGGGTGTTTTTCGACGCGGCATTTTGCCGATGTTGCTCGCGGCTGTTGCGCTGCCTTCCCTCGCGCAGGAACGCAGCATTACTGTTGCTTCCACCACCAGCACGGAACAATCCGGGCTGTTCGGCCATATCCTGCCGATTTTCACGCGCGAAAGCGGCATTGCCGTGCGCGTGGTCGCGCTAGGTACCGGGCAGGCCTTGGATGTGGGCCGTCGCGGGGATGCTGATGTGGTCTTGGTGCATGACCGCGCGGCGGAAGAACGCTTTGTTGCGGAAGGTTTTGGCGGCCCGCGACGGCATGTGATGTTCAATGATTTCGTGATCACCGGTCCCGCCGCCGATCCCGCGCGCATCGCTGGGCTTGGCGATACGGCGGAAGCGCTACGCCGCATCGCCGCCGCGCGTGCGCCCTTCATCAGCCGCGGTGATCGCAGCGGCACCCATGCGGCGGAGCTTCGCCTGTGGCAATTGGCCGGCGTGGATCCCGCCACGGGGCGCGGGCAATGGTATCGGGAAGTTGGGCAGGGCATGGGCCCCGCCCTGAATACCGCCGCCGCGCAGGGCGCCTATATTCTGGCCGATCGCGGCACTTGGCTGAGCTTTCGTAATCGGCAGGATCAACGCATTCTGATCGAAGGTGATTCGCGCCTGTTCAATCAATATGGCGTCATGCTGGTGAACGCGCAGCGCCATCCGCATGTGAAGGCGGCGGATGGGCAGCGCTTCATTGATTGGCTGCTTTCAGCCGCCGGGCAGGCCGCGATTGCTTCCTATCGCATCAATGGGGAACAGCTTTTCTTCCCCAATGCGGATCGGCCCGAACCGGTTTCCTGAACTGGTCCTACGCCACCGCCACGCGCGCTTCAGTGCGCGCCTGGCGGCCCCTTTCATCAGTCCAGATGAATTCGAATTGGCTTGATTTTTCAACGCGCACGAAGAACACGTGATAGGGGTTGGTTGCGGTGCCATTCTGGAAATCGGCACTGAACAATGTTTCACCATTCATGCGCACCAAAAGCCGCGTCAGCATATCGCGCGGCAAAGCACGGCCCGCTTCATGACGCAGCCCCGTTTCCATCGGGTGTTCAATCAGCGTGCGGATTTCAATCACCTCACCTGCGCGGGCGCTGCGCGGGATGCGAATGCGGGGCTGAGAGGTGAGCGTGCTCATGACAGGCACCCCCCAGCACCCACGCGCAATTCCGCGCTGGCGCGCATGACGCGGCCCGTGCTGGTTTCCGCGAGCACGATCAGGCGCTGATCTTCCGCCAGCCGAATGCGCGTTTGCACTTCGGCGCGCGCGAGCATCGGTGTCAGGCGGAAAGTCGCGATCCCAGGCGTTGGGTTGCGCGTGGCAAAAACATGAATGGCGGTGACATGGTCCTGTAGCGTCATTGGGCTTTCCACGACGATACCAAGCGGTACCTGCCCACCATTTTCAGCGAGTGCCGGGACACGGAGCGTAATGCCACCATCAGCCGCTGGCTTTTCCCCAATTGCGTCGCGTATGGCTGTGCGGAGCGCTTCTTCGGTCTGCGCGGTGGCGGCGAAGGGCAGCGCCAGCAGCGCAAGGCAGGTTCTTCGATGTATTCTCATCAACCGAACATGGATTTGGTGATGGCTTCATACCAGGTATCGGCATAAATCGCTTCAAGCCGGCGCTGTTCCGGCAGATCCCCGCGTGGCGAGACACCGCCCGAATTGGGCACTTCGGCAATGGCGGTGCCATCCGCATTGGGGCGAAAGATGCCCACAACGGAAATGCCGTAATCCGTGCCGACATGGCTATAGCAGGTGTTGAAATAAACCGCTTCGGGTGGCGCTTCCCCACGCAGCCCGGCCAGCGCGCTGGCAACCGCCTGTTTCGCGGTGGAATGGGCGATATAGCCGGATTTCGGCATGGGGCCGGGGATATTGGCATCACCAATGACATGAATGCCTTGCGCGGCGCGCGCTTCAAAGCTGCGCGTATTCACCGGCACCCAGCCAGTATCATTGGCAAGCCCGGATTCAATGGCAATGGCGGCGGCGGATTGCGGCGGGATCACATTCGCCACATCCACATTGTGGCGCGTGCCGAATTCGGTTTCCAAAATCCTCTCACGCGGGTCAACCTTCACCACCTTGCCATCACGATTGCCGGGAACCCATTCAATCATATCCCCGTAAAGGGCGCGCCAACCATCCTGGAAAAGCCCCTGTTTGCTGAAGGCTTCCTTGGCATCCAGCGCCAGGATTTTGGACCTTGGCTTATGCTTCTTCAGATAATGCGCAATCATGCTGATGCGTTCATAAGGCCCGGGCGGGCAGCGGAAGGGATTGGCCGGAATGGCAAGGCCAACCACGCCACCATCCGGCATCGCTTCCAATTGGCGTCGCAGCAATAGGGTTTGTGTGCCATCCCCTGGAATCCAGGCATGGGGCATGACTTCCGCCGCGGCCTGATCATAACCTTCAATCGCCCCCCATCGTATGGCGATACCGGGGGAGAGAATCAGGCGGTCATAGGTAAGCGTTTCTCCGCCTTGCAGCCGCACCCGCTTGGTCGGCGCGTCAATGCCTATGGCGCGGTCATGCAGAACGCGCACGCCGCGCGAACGCAGCCCATCATATGAATGGCTGATCTGGTTGATCTGCCTTTCCCCGGCCAACAACAGATTGCCATAAGGGCAAGTGACGAAACGCTGATTGGCTTCAACCAGCGTGACTTGCACATCAGGGTAATGCCGCCGGGCAAAGGATGCCGCGGAGGCACCACCAAAGCCACCACCAACAATCACCAGGCGCGCACTGGTTTGGGCGCGCAGCGTAGCGGGCGCGGCGATAAGTGCAGTGGCGGCGAAAAGCGCGCGGCGGGTCAAGATATTGGGCATGGCGTGATCCTCAACGCAGGCGGGCTAAATGGTCGGCGATAGCGGCAATCTCGGCATCGCTGTAACCACGTGCGATACGCCCCATAATGGTGCCTGGGCGTTCATTGCTGCGGAACGCAAGGAGTGTCGCAGCCAGTTCAGCCTTATCCCTTCCGGCGATAGCGGCGCCGCCTGTGGCGCCCTGCCCGTTGGGGCCGTGACATCCAAAACAAGCCTCAGCCAGGATGACAGCAGCCGTAGATGGGGCCTGCGCATGGGCACCCCCGCCAAGCGCGCATAAGGCAAAGCCTAAGAACAGGAGGCGAAGCATAATTTTCTCCCAATTGGGCATGTTGACGCCCTGCTGGGCAAGGATATGACTGCGGCAAAGATAGGCCGCAAGTGAAATAATTTGTTGCTATTCTTCGATTAAACCGGCGAATAAGCCTTCTGTGGCACTGCGAAAGCGCGAAAAATTCTCCTCAGCGATTCAACCCGAAAAGCGGGCGCAGATATAGCCCGAGCCAATTGCCAGCAAGCCCAGGCAGGATCCAAAGCCAGCCATGCAAGCTGCCAGAGGCGATGCCCGCCACATAGGCGCTGATATTGCAGCCCGAGGCCATGACCGCCCCATAGCCGAGCAAAAGCCCCCCGATGACCGAGGCAGAAACATGCCGCCATGGTAGGCGCCATTCAGGGTTGAAGCGCGCCGCGAGTGACGCCGCGAAAAATGCGCCAAGCATCAGGCCGAAATTCATCACGCTGCTGCGTTCCGCAAGCACGGGGCGAAGAAAGGCTTCCGTGCGTGTCGGGTCTTCCCAATAGCTCCAGAAGGCCGGTTCATCCCAACCAAACTCAGCGACAATGCGTGAGCCCCAAAGCGGAAAGGCAGCGGTGATCACCCAGGGCCGCCCCGCCGCCCAAAGCGTGAGGATATTGAGCGCGGCGAGGATGATCGCTGCAAGCGCCAAGGACCAGCGCCGTGATGCCTCCGGCGATGGTGCGCTGAATATGGGTTCAACCTGGCCATGGCGACGTTGTTCAAGAATGCGCGACCCCAGCGCTACCAAAAGGAAGATCGTGAGGCTGCCAAACAGCGCGGGCCATAGGCCAAACAGTTCCGGCAGTGTTGTGGCTGATAGGGTGGGTAGATCAGACCATCTTTCGGAATCGAAGGCGGCAATGGTAGCGCCGGCGACAAAGAAAATCAGCGTCAGCAGCATGCGCGTATTGCCGCCGCCTGCGGTGTAGAGCGTGCCGGAAGCGCAGCCGCCGCCTAATTGCATGCCAATGCCGAAGATGAAGGCGCCAATAATGACCGCCATGCCTGCTGGAAAAACAATGCCGCGCACCGGTGCGCCGGCCAGCGTGCCCGCCTGGATGGCGGGGAGCATGACGGTTACCAGAATGGCGAGCATGAGCATCTGCGCGCGCAGCCCTGCGCCACGCCCTTCCGCCAGGGCCAAGCGAAAGGCGCCGGCGAAGCTGAAGGAACCACGATAAAGCGTATAGCCAAGCGCCGCGCCAAGCGCCCAAAGCAGTGCGTGATTGCCGCTAAAGGTCACCGCAAGCCCAAGCGCGCCAAGCAGCAAGAGCAAGGCTGCAACAATGGCAGGCAGGGCTTGGGCCAAGGGAATGCGCCTTCCTTGTTAGAGGATGAAAACGGGAATGAGTGAGGCGACTAATGCCAAGCCCATGGCACAGTTGAAAAGCCGAAAAGCACGATCGGAGGTCAGCAATCTGCCAATCGCCACACCAAAGCCGCACCACAGCGTTGAGGAGATGATGCCAGAGACCAGAAAGGCAGCCGCCACGCGTGCTGCCTCAGACCAGACAGGCGCCTCGGGCAGGGTATAGGCGGCGAGTGCACCAACCGCCATGATCCAGGCCTTGGGATTGACCCATTGAAAGCCTGCCGCTTCGAAAAACCTGATGGGCTTCGCACCGGCTGCGCCCTTGCCGCGCCCGGCAGTTGCAATGCGCCAGGCGAGGTAAAGCATATAGGCCGCGCCGACATATTTCAGCGCCAGGTGCAGCCAAGGCAGCGCGGTGAAAACCGTGCCAAGACCAAGCCCAATCGCGAGCACCATGGCCGGAAAGCCGAGAATAATCCCAAGCATATGCGGCACAGCACGACGAAAGCCGAAATTGGCGCCGGAAGCCGTGAGCATGGCGTTGTTCGGCCCGGGCGTGCAGCTTGTGGTCAAGGCGAAACCAATCAGCGCCCAGAAAAGTGGATCATTCATTGCGCTTTTCCCTGTGGTTGGGCGGGCAGAGAGCGCGTTCCCTAACCGGACAGTGATGCTGAGGCAATGGCGCGTGCAGGATGGCGGCTTCGCCCCCGCGTAGTCTGGACGCGCCCGCCAAGTTGTATCACGCTGCGCGAAACACTAGCCTTATCGGAGACGCCCCATGGGTTCCTTGCTTTTCTCGCCACTCACCATTCGCAGTGTGACGATCCCCAATCGCGTGGTGATGCCGCCGCTTTGTCAGTATTCTGCGATCGAAGGGTTGGCGAATGATTGGCATATGGTGCAACTTGGTCGCTTTGCTGTTGGCGGCTTTGGACTGATCTTCACCGAAGTCACAAGCGTAATGCGCGAAGGGCGCATTACCCATGGTGATCTTGGGCTTTGGTCTGATGCGCATATTGAACCGGTGCAGCGATTGGCGCGCTTCATTAAGGCGCAGGGTGCGGTGCCGGCGATGCAGCTTGGCCATGCAGGGCGTAAGGGTTCTTCGCAGCGCGCCTTTGAAGGCAATGGGCCGCTTGGTGCGCCCGAGATCGCCAAGGGAGAAAAGCCCTGGCCGCTGGTTGGGCCGACTGCGACGGCGATTGGCGAAGGCCATGTGCAGCCCGAAGCGCTCACCAAGGAAGGCATGGCGGATATTCGCGAAGCCTTCGCCACCGCTGCACGCCGTGCGCTTGCGGCTGGCTATGAGGCGATTGAGGTGCATTGCGCGCATGGCTATCTGCTCCATCAATTCCTCTCGCCACTCAGCAATGCGCGTAATGATGAATATGGTGGCGATCTGGCCGGGCGCATGCGCTTCCCGCTTGAGATTGTGCGTGCGGTGCGCGAAGCCTGGCCGGAAAATCTGCCATTATTCGTGCGCATTTCTGCGGTGGATGGCGCTGATGGCGGTTGGGAAATGGAAGATAGTGTTGCTTATGCGCGCGAATGCCAAAAGCTTGGCGTGGATGTGATGGATTGTTCTTCAGGTGGCATTGGTGGCAGCGCCACGGGCAGCAAGCGCGTGCCGCGCGGTTATGGTTTTCAGATTCCCTATGCCGCGCAAATCCGCCGAGAGCTTGGCATGAAATCCATGGCGGTTGGGTTGATCATTGGCCCGCATCAGGCCGAAGCGGCTTTGGCCGTGGGTGACGCAGACCTGATTGCGGTTGGGCGCGAAGGCATGAATAACCCGAATTGGCCGTTACATGCGCGCGCCGTGCTGGAACCCGGCACAACCGAGGAAGTCTTCGGCTGCTGGCCGCCGCAGCATGGCTGGTGGATGGAAAAGCGCGGTGCCGTGATGAATGCACTCGGCACACCGCCGGCATGATCAAATTGCCCTGATACAAAGAAAGGAAACGCAATATGAAACTCGCTTACTCCCCCAACAGCCCCTATGTGCGCAAATGCGTCGCACTGGCGATCCAGCGTGGCATTGACAAGCAAGTGGAGCTTTGGACGGTTGGTACGACCGATCCGGCGCTGCTGAAGGTCAATCCGCTTTCCAAGGTGCCGACTCTGGTGCTGGATGATGGCACCGCGCTTTATGACAGCCCGGTGATTTGCGAATATCTGGACAGTGTCGGCGATGGGCCGAAGATGTTTCCGCCTGTTGGGCCGGCGCGTTGGAAGGCGTTGCGCCAGGAAGCTTTGGGCGATGGCATCCTGGATGCGACACAACCGCGCCGGCGCGAAATTGCACTGCCGCAGGATGAAGGACGGCAGACTTACATCGCTTTGCAGCAAGCCAAGGTGAAAGCAGCGCTCGCTGTCTTGGAAGCGGAAGCCGATAGCCTTGGCATGCTGACGAATATTGGCGAAATCACCATCGCTTGTGCTCTGGGCTATATGGATTTCCGTTACGCCAATGAACCCTGGCGGCCCGGGCATCCCAAGCTGGAAGCCTGGTACGCAAAGGTTGCCGCCATGCCGGCCATGGCGCGGACCGTCCCGCCTGGCTGAGGCAGAGTGTTTGGTGTGCTGTGGCTTGCGTTTATGCGCGGGTGGCAGCGCGCCAGGCTTTGGCGATATCAATGCGCCGCGCGACCCAGACCTGATCGCCCAATGCCGCAAGCCGCGCCAATACTTTCTCAAAGGCTGGAAAACGTGCGGGCCGGCCTGCAATGCGTAAATGATAGCCGATATTGAGCAAGCGCGGCTTGCCCTGCTTGGCTTCAGCCAGCAGAACATCCAGCGCATCGTTCACATATTCAACCATTTCCGTGGCGCGAACAAAGCCGTTCGGGTGGAAGAACTTCATATCATTGGTATCGAGCGCATAGGGCAGTACTGAAAGCCCAGGATGCGCCGGATCATCATAGGGCAAATCATCATCAAAGGCGTTGGATACCCAGACGAAGCCGCGTTCTTGCAGCAATCCGCGCGTCCAGAAGCTTTCGGAACCGCGACAGAAAAACCCCTGAGGAGCTTCGCCACATGCTTTGGCGATGGCAGCAATGCAGCGATCAAGATCTGCGGCTTCCGCTTCGCGCGATGTATAATCTGATTGAGGGCGCCAAAGCCAGCCATGCGCAGCGGCTTCATGGCCGCGTTTGATTGCCTCGGCTGCGAGGGAGGGCGCCCGTTCAACAGCGCGGCCACACATCAGGAAAGTGGCGGGCATCGCGTGGCGATCCAGCGCATCAAGCATGCGCCAGAAACCTGCGCGCGTGCCATAAGCGAAAATCTGTTCCTGGCCCATGTCACGCACACCGGGGGCGACGACGCTGATCACTTCACCCATGCGTTCGCATTGCGGGTCTCCGTCACCCACTTGCTGCTCTGCGCCTTCTTCGAAATTGACCGCGACAGAAACGGCAAGCCTCGCGCCATTGGGCCAGTGCATGTCAGGCCATTTGCCACCATAGCCAACCATATCGCGTGTCATGCGAAATCTCCTTTGCGGGCGTGGCGCCCGAACCAGCACAGCGCTGCGCCCGCAAGTGGTAGCGCTGCCAGAATAGCGAAAGCGTAGCGATAGCCATGCAATTCCTGCCCGAGCAACGCAATCAGCGGCGGCCCAAGCACGGCGCCGGCGAAGCTGAGTGAAATCACCGCACCGGATGCAGCACCCGCAGCACCGGCGGGGGCCAGGCGCACGCTTTCCGCTACCAATACGCCATTCCAACCAGCAGTACTCGCGCCAATGGCGATGAAAAGCAGCACCAACAGGAAGGTCTGACTGCCACTAACCAAAGGCAGCATCATCAGGAAAATGCCTGACAGCGCGCCAATCATCATCAATACGCGCTGCCCACCCAGTTTTGTATCCGCAACCAATGCCCAGCCAATACGCGAAAGCCCGCCAACCACCTGACAAAGCCCAACAAGCGCACCAGCCGAAACCGAATCCCAGCCGTAATCACTAATCAACATCGCGACCATATGCGCGCCAAGGCCGATCTGCACCAAGGCATAACACGCGGCCGCCAAGCCGATGACACCGAGCGCGGGCGATTTGAGCAACAGCAACGGCCCTGTCTGCAAGGCCGGCGCCCCGCGATCCTGATCCCAATCCGCGCGCTTGAATTGCAGCCCGATCACCATGGTAAGCAACATCGCAGCCGCTATCAGCATGGCGTTGCGCCAACCCAAGATTTCTGCCGTGCCGGGCAACATCAAGCCTGCAAGTGCCACACCAAAGGGCACGCCCATCTGCTTCAGGCCAAACACCATGTTGCGCCGTGTCGGCGGCGCAAGCTTGCCAAGCAATTGTGACGCAGCCGGGTTCGTCAGCCCATAGGCAAGGCCAATCAGCATCGTCGCAGGTAGGGCGATGGCAAGCTGCGCAAAGCTCAGCATGGCAACGCCCATCGACGCAGCGGTTAGCGCAATTTGCGTGGTGCGCGCAGGCCCCCACATCGCCAGCCAGCGCGGACCATAGGCGGAAGCAAAAACCGCGCAGAGATAAATCAGGCCCACCTGATAGCCGATATTTGCACGCGCCATGCCGAAGTCTGGCGCGGCATAGGCCACCAAAACAGGCAACGCATAAACCGTCATGGTGGCCAAGGTTTGCGCCCCAGCCAGCAAAAAAACCGCAAGAG
>CAMCZJ010000014.1 GCA_945886995.1 Asaia bogorensis | reverse complement strand
AACAGGGCAAAGAACCAAACCACCCAAAGGGCGCGGAGCGCGGGGTAGAGTTCAACCAAGCTTTGCATCTTCAACGCCCCCTTATTGCTGACGGAGCTGCGCCGGCGTCACATCGCGGAAATCCACGAGTGTGCCGAGCATCTGCAAATAAGCCACCAGCGCATCCATTTCCGTGATGCGCAGTGGATCGCCATCGAAAGCGCCCTGCCGTGCCCGCGCATAACGGGCGTTGAAACCGCTGGCATCAGCATCTGGCCGCGCCTGGGCTTCCACATCGGCCTTGGCGTTCGCAATCATCTCATCCGTGTAAGGCACACCAACCGCGCGAAGGGCGCGTAGATGATCCGCCACGCGTTCATAATCCAAAGGCCGATCAAGGAAGGAATAGGGCGGCATAATGGAAGCCGGCACCACGGCGCGGGGTGAGCGCAAATGCGCCGCATGCCAATCATCCGAATAGCGGCCACCAACACGCGCCAGATCAGGCCCGGTGCGCTTTGATCCCCATTGGAAAGGGTGATCATACATGCTTTCCGCCGCCAGGCTGAAATGGCCATAGCGTTCCAATTCATCACGGAAGGGTCGGATCATTTGGCTATGGCAGACATAGCAACCTTCCCGCACATAGATATTGCGCCCCATTTGCTCAAGCGGCGTATAGGGCCTGACACCCTGTACGCGTTCAATCGTGGTTTCCACCGCAAAAAGCGGGACAATCTGCACCAGACCGCCAATGGAAACCGTGAGCAGCGTCAGCACACCCATCAGGACAACATTGCGTTCAATGATGCCGTGATCACGAAGCCAGCGGAACATTTGCCGATCCTCCTTCTATTCCGCCGCGACGGCATGGGCTGGGGCAAAGCGCGGCGCGGGTTCCGCAGCCTCCCCATCGGTGACGGTCTTCCACAAATTGAAGGCCATGATCAGCGCGCCGGTCAGGTAAAACACACCGCCAAGTGCGCGGATGACGTAATAGGGATGCATGGCTTCTACGGTTTCCACGAAGGAATATTGCAGGAAGCCGAGCTCATCAAAGGCGCGCCACATCAGGCCCTGCATGATGCCCGATACCCACATGGCGGTGATGTAGAACACGATACCAAGGGTCGCGATCCAGAAATGCCAGGAGATCAGGCGCTCACTCCAGATCGCTTTTTTCCGCCAGAGCACAGGGAAAAGATAGTAAAGCGCACCGAAGGTGATGAAGCCGACCCAGCCCATGGCGCCGGAATGTACATGGCCGATGGTCCAATCCGTATAATGCGACAGACCATTGACCGCCTTGATGGACATGACCGGGCCTTCAAAGGTGGACATGCCATAAAAGCCTACCGCCGCCACGCTGAAGCGCAGCGCCGGGTTGGTGCGAAGCTTGTCCCAAGCGCCTGAGAGCGTCATGAGGCCATTGATCATGCCACCCCAGGACGGCATCCACAGCATGACGGAAAACACCATGCCAAGTGTTTGCGCCCAATCGGGCAGCGCGGTGTAATGCAGGTGGTGCGGCCCGGCCCAGATGTACAAAAAGATCAGTGTCCAGAAATGGATGATCGAAAGCCGATAGGAATAAACTGGTCGATTTGCCTGCTTCGGGATCAGGTAATACATCATGCCCAGAAAGCCTGCGGTCAGGAAGAAGCCCACCGCATTATGGCCATACCACCATTGGATCATGGCGCCCTGCACACCCGGCGTGGCGGAATAGGAATGCGACGAACCAAGGCTTACGGGGATTGAGATGTTATTGCCGATATGCAGCAACGCGACGGTGATGATGAAGGCGAGGAAGAACCAATTCGCCACATAGATATGCGGTTCTTCGCGGCGCGTGATGGTGCCGCCAAAGGCGATCAGGTAGAAAACCCAAACTACCGTCAACCACAAATCCACATACCATTCCGGTTCGGCATATTCCTTGCCCTGGGTGATGCCCAGCACATAGCCAAGTGCGGCCATGACAATCACGAATTGGTAGCCCCAGAACAGGAACCATCCCATATCATCGCCGCCAAACAGCCTGGCGCGGCAGGTACGCTGCACGATGAACAGGCTGGTGCAGAACAGCGCATTCCCGCCAAAGGCGAAAATCACCGCGCTGGTATGGACCGGACGCAACCGCCCGAAGCTGGTCCATTCCAAATCAAGATTGAGCAATGGAAAAGCGAGTTGCAGCGCGATAACAACACCCACCAGAAATCCAACCACGCCCCAAAAGGCGGTGGCGATGGCGAAGGCCCGGATCGGGCCCTCTACGAAAACGGGCTGATCCCCGGGCGCAGCGCGCCCCGTGGCGGCAATGGCGGCCATATCTAGTCTCCCTCAAGACGCGGGACTCGAAACGGCCCGCGTCGAAGGGCAGAAAAACCCGACGGGCGCGGAACGTCCTTGATCCGGATCAATTTTGCCAAACGGCTCTGCGCTAATTTATCCGTCCAATCGCGCGGGCTTTGCGCCCGTGGGGCAAGCGGAGGAAGCTTTCATGCCAAGCGATGCAGCCATTGCGCCGCGCCGGCTCACCATTCGGAAGGTGGCACCCGATCGCCCCTGGGTCTGGCTGAATGCCGGTTGGCGCGACCTTATGGCGATCCCAATGATCAGCTTTTTCTATGGCGGCGCCTTGGCCGCTGCGGGCTGGCTGCTGATTCTGATCCTGCTCGGGGTGCGTTCGGCCTGGGTGATCCTGCCGGCCTCGGCAGGGTTTTTCATGGTCGCCCCCTTGCTCGCGACCGGGCTTTATGAGGCAAGCCGGCTCCGCGCTGAGGGCAAACCTGTCACCTTCAAGGCCTGCCTTGCCGGCTTCACGCGCAATGGCCAGCAACTTGCCTTTCTGGGCGTTGTACTGGTGATTCTGCATTTGTTCTGGGTGCGCGTTGCAGCACTGATTTTCATGCTGATGTTCGGCATCAATTTCACGCCAGCTCTCGAAGATTTGCCGATGGCCATGTTGCGGTCTGAAATGTTGCTGCCATTCTTGATTGTCGGCACCGGCGCAGGCGCCATTCTGGCCGCAGCGGCTTTCGCGATTTCAGCGATTTCCATTCCCATGCTGGTGGATCGCGATGTCTCCGCCATGGAAGCAATTGTGCTTTCCATGCGTGCGGTGCTGACCAATCCGGGCGCCATGATCTTCTGGGCTGGGCTGATTGTGGTATTCACCGCTTTCGCGATGGTGCCCTTCTTCCTCGGCCTCGCACTTGTGGTGCCATTGATCGGGCATGCCACCTGGCATGCCTATAAGGATTTGGTGATTGAAGCGTGATCAGGGCCGCATGGTAAGTGCGGCTAGGCCCTTGCCGCGCAAGGGTTCCGCAATGCGCGCGAAATCGCAGAGCAGCGGGCGGGTTTCGCGCGGGTCTATGATCTCTTCCACCCAAAAAGCCTCGGCGGTGCGGAAAGGGGAACGCAGTTTCTGCAAGCGTTCGTCAATTTCCGCGATCTTCGCCTCCCGATCCGTCGCAGCATTCACTTCTGCCGCATAGGCAGCCTCAATCCCGCCTTCGAGTGGCAAGGACCCCCAGCGCCCGGATGGCCATGCATAGCGGATGGAATAGCGCCCGGCCGGTTGATGCACCACGCCCGCAACACCAAAGGCATTGCGCAAAATCACCGTGCACCAGGGCGCGCGGCATTGATTGACCGCCGCCATGGCGCGCACCCCCCAGCGGATGGTGGCGGTTTTCTCCGCATCGAGCCCAACGGCGAAGCCCGGGCAATCCATCAGATAGACCACCGGCAGATGGAAGGTTTCCGCCATATCCACGAAGCGGATGATCTTGGCACAAGCATCGGCAGTCCAGGACCCGCCGGAGAATACCGGGTCTGATGCCATCACCGCGACCGGCAGGCCATCCAGCCGCGCAAGGCCCGTGATGATCGGCCGGCCAAACCAGCGGCCCATTTCGAAGAAACTGCTCTTGTCGAATAGCGTTTCGACAATCGGGCGCATCTTATAGGCTTGGCGTGGGTCACGCGGGATTGCGCTGATCAGCTTCGCATCGCGTCGCCCCGGAGCATCGCGCGACCGTAAGCGGGGAGAGACCTCAAACACCGATTGCGGCAGGTAAGACAGAAAGCGTCGCGCGGCAGCAAAGGCTTCTTCTTCCGTGTCCACCGCATCATCCACCGCGCCAGCCTTGCATTGAATCTCCCAACCGCCGAGGTCGCGCTTTTCAAGCTTTTCGCCAAGCCGGGCCACAACAGGCGGGCCGGCCACAAACATCGCCGAGGATTTCGTCATCACCGAATAATGCGCCGCCGCCAACCGCGCCGCGCCAAGCCCGGCCACAGACCCAAGGCCGAGTGTTACCACCGGCACCAGTCCAAGATTCTGCGTTGTCAGATGATAAAGCTGCGTGCCACCAACGCCGCCCGGCAGATTGGCGCGGCCTGTGGTTTCGATGGTTTTGACCGAACCACCACCGCCGGAACCTTCAATCATGCGAATGATCGGCAGGCGCAATTCAGCGGCCATCCGTTCCGCCATAATGGGTTTTTCGCGAATGGTCGCATCCGCGCTGCCGCCGCGTACGGTGAAATCATCACCCACCACCACCACAGAGCGGCCTTCGATCTCGCCCCGGCCCATGACGCAGTTGGAAGGTGTCAGCGTCACCAGATCGCCCTTGGCGTCATATTCGCCGCGCCCGGCAATGGCGCCAACTTCATGGAAGCTGTCCTTATCCACCAGCTTCAACACACGTTCGCGCACGGTCAGCCGCCCGCCATCATGCTGGCGTTTCACCTTATCCGGCCCGCCCATGGCCTCGGCCATGGATTGGCGGCGTTTCAGTTCCTCGATTTCCGGTTGCCACGTCATGGGGCGTTTCCCTAGGCTTCTCTCTGCCAGCGAGTGTCACGCGAGTTTCCGCGCCCTGCAAGCGGGCGTTGTCGTCAGCCCTCCGAACCCCCATCATAAGGGCGCTTGCCCAGGAAAGACGCCGCCATGCCGATTGATGAAAGCCTGAAATTCCTGCCCGTGAATATCGCGGTCCTGACCGTGAGCGACACGCGCGACATGGCGAGCGACCGTTCAGGCCAGACGCTACAGGATAGGATCGAAGCCGCGCGGCATCACTGCGTCGCGCGCGAAATTGTGAAGGATGATCCGGACGCGATTGAAGCCGTGCTGCGCCGCTGGATTGCGGACCCGGCCGTGGATTGCGTGATCACCACTGGCGGCACCGGCATCACGGGGCGGGACGTGACGCCGGAAGCCTTCAAGCGCGTGCTGGAGAAGGAAATCGAAGGCTTCGGCGAATTATTCCGCTGGATCAGTTTTCAGAAGATCGGCACATCAACCATCCAATCGCGCGCCATGGGCGGCGTTGCCGGCGGCACCTATCTTTTCGCGCTGCCTGGTTCAACCGGCGCCTGTAAGGATGGCTGGGATGAGATTCTGCGCTTCCAATTGGATTCGCGGCACCGCCCCTGCAATCTGGTGGAGCTGATGCCGCGCCTTTTGGAACATTTGAAGCCCGTATAACGGGCGCGCCAGGGAGGCGAAAACCCCTCGCGCGTGTTGCCTTACGCTGCCTTGGAAGTCGCCAGGGCCTTCCAGACGATTTCCGGTGTCGCGGGCATATCAATATGCTTCACGCCATCACCGGCCAGCGCATCCACCACCGCATTGATGAGCGCAGGCGGGCTGCCAACAGCGCCAGCCTCCCCCGCACCCTTCACGCCAAGCGGATTGGTCTCACACGGAACCTCGATGAAATCCACGTCAATATTCGGCAGGTCATCGGCGCGCGGCAGCGCGTAATCCATGAAGGATGCTGACAGAAGCTGGCCGCTTTCCGCATCGAAGGCAGTGCGTTCCAGCATGGCCTGACCAATGCCCTGCGCCACCCCACCATGCACCTGGCCGCGCACAATCAGCGGGTTCAGCGCATGGCCCACATCATCAATCACGACATAATTCGCGACTTTGATGATGCCCGTATCGGGGTCCACCTCAACCTCGGCGGCGTGGCAGCCATTGGGGAAAGTGTGGGATTTGATCTGCGCCACTTCCAAAGCATCCAGCAGCGTCACTTCCTGGCCCTTGGCAGCGCGCGCCTTCTGCGCCGCGGCCAATTCCAGAATGCCAATGCCCTTATCGGTGCCCACTACGCCAAAGCGGCCATTGGCCGTGGTGAATTCAATATCCGCGACTGCGGCTTCCAGATGCTCGGACGCTGCCTTCTTACCCTTTTCGACAACTGAGGCCGCCGTCACCAGAATGGCCTGACCTTCGGAATAAAGGCTGCGCGCACCACCCGTGCCACCGCCCGAAGGCAGGCTTTCGGAATCGCCCTGGCGCACGCGGATTTTTTCAATCGGAATGCCAAGCTCATGGCTAGTCAGCATGGCATAGGCGGTTTCATGCCCCTGCCCGGTGCTTTGCGTGCCGACATAAACATCCACGAAGCCATCATCGGCAAAACGCACCGCGGCGTTTTCCGTCGCGTCACCGCCGGTGGCTTCCAGGTAATAGGCAAAGCCAATGCCGCGCCTTTTGCCGCGCCGCTGGCTTTCCGCGCGCCGCGCCGCGAAGCCGGACCAATTCAGGCGTTCAAGCGCGGTATCCATCAGCTTGGCGAATTCACCTGAATCATAGCGCTGCCCCATGGCCGAGACGTACGGCATGGCGGATGACGGCACCATGTTCCGCTTGCGGATCGCAACGCGATCCATGCCAATTTCCTGCGCCGCCGTGTCAATCAGGCGTTCCACCAGATAATTGCTCTCCGGCCGGCCAGCGCCGCGATAGGCATCCACCGGCACGGTATTGGTGATTACGCCGACAACATTGGCGTAGATGGCGCCGAAATCATAAACGCTCGCCAGCACCTTGGTGCCCGCGCCGGTTGGGATGAAGGGCGCGAAGGTGTTCAGATAGGCGCCCATATTCGCCCAGTTCTTGGTGCGCAGCGCGAGGAATTTGCCATCCTTGTCCAGCGCCAATTCACCGGCGGTGATGTTATCGCGCCCATGCGTGTCTGACTGGAAGGCTTCCGTGCGTTCTGACGTCCATTTCACGGGGCGCTTGAGCTTACGCGCGGCGAAGCAGGTCAGCACATGTTCGGCATACAAGAACAGCTTCATGCCGAAGCCGCCGCCGACATCAGGCGTCACCACGCGGAAATGATCTTCCGGCAGGTTGAAGACGCTGCCCGCCAGAAGCTTCCGCACCAGCCAGGACCCCTGGGTATTGGTGTGCAGCGTCCATTTGTTGCTCGCGGCATCATAATCCGCCACCGCCGCGCGGGCTTCCATGCTGGCGACGACAACGCGGTTATTCACCACTGTCAGCCGCGTGACATGCGCGGCCTTGGCAAACAGCGCATCGGTCTTGTCCTTGTCGCCGACATGCCAATCAAAGCAGGTATTGTTCGGCGCACTCGGCCAGATTTGCGGCTGACCTGGCTTGGTCGCGCTGGCAAGATCGGTGGCCGAGGGCAGGATCTCGTATTCCACCTCAATCGCCTCAGCAGCATCGCGCGCGGCCTTGGCAGTTTCGGCCACCACGAAAGCGACCGGGTCACCCACATGGCGCACCGTGCCATCCGCCAGCACCGGGCGCGGCGTGGATGACAGCGGCGAGCCATCGCTATTCTTCAGCGGAATGAGGCAAGGCAGCGGGCCCAACCCCTCGGCGGCCAGATCAGCCGCGGTATAAACCCCCAGCACCCCCGGCATGGCTTTGGCGGCGGCGGTGGAGATGGCCTTGATCGCAGCATGGGCATGGGGGCTGCGCAGCACCACGCCCTGGGCTTCGCCCACCAGGCTGATATCGGCGGTATATTGCCCATCGCCTTTCAGCAGCCTTGGGTCTTCGACACGACGAATGGATTGGCTGAGGCCGAATTTTGCCATGGCGAGGTACTCCCTGTTTCGCGTTCCTGGGTATCATTCAACAGGTGGGGGGGGGATGGAAAGGGGGAAAGGCCTCGCGCGCCACGATTTGTCGCGGACGGCGCGATTGCACGAGCGCCTTCATTCTGTCAGGGTGGTTTAACGAAAAAGAAAAGGACAAGCTTATGTCAGGAAATGCAGCGCCGCCACCGCCCGAATCCATGCTGTTGACCGGCCGCTTTGGCATGCAGTTGGTGCGCCAGACGGCCGGAAGCTGGTGGATTTTCATGCTGCGCGGCGTGGCCGCGATCATTTTCGGTATCTTGGTCTTCCTTTTCCCGGGGCTTGGGCTGGCTTTCATCCTGGCCTTTCTGGGCGCCTGGATGGCGCTGGATGGCGCCGGTTCGATCTATCAGGCCGTTAAGGGCGGCCATCCAACGGGCGAACGCAGCCGCACCTGGCTTTGGATTGACGGCATCATTTCCCTGGTTGCGGCGGCGGTGATCCTGTTTGCACCAGGGGTTTCCGCCATTGGCCTGTTGATTGTGACGGCTGCCTGGTTCCTGCTGTCAGGCGGGGCGCGGCTGATGCTGGCCTTCCGGCTTTCCTCTGTGCTGCTTGGGCTGCTCGGGGCTTTGAATATCGTGATCGGGGCCTGGATGCTCATGCGCCCCGGGCCGGGCTTGCTCGCGGTCATCTGGATGGTGGGGCTGGAGGCGATTGCCATGGGCGTCATCATGCTCGGCCTTGGCTGGCGCCTTAAGCACATCCATCAGAACCCGCAGCAGGAAGCGGGGCAGACCAGGATTTGATAAGGCGTGGGGGAAACCCGTAGGCTCTGCCCATGTGGTTTCCCGCCCCCCAGGAGCTCCCGCTCCGCCCCTTCGCCCGCCTGCCGGATAGCTTACGGAATCTCCGCCGATCCTCCTGGGCGGATGCCAATCGCGCCGGCGCACCGATTGACAGTTTCCTGGAAGGCCCCTGCTTTGATCGCGCGGGGCGCTTCCTGGTGACTGATATCCCCAATGGCCGCATCCTGCTGGTGGGGCCCGGTGATGCTTGGGAAGTGCTGGCGGAATATGATGGCTGGCCGAATGGCCTTGCCCTTGGCGCCGATGATGCGCTGCTGATTGCCGATTATCGCCATGGGCTTCTCAGCCTTGATCCGGCGCGCGGTTCCATCGCGCCCTTGCTGGAAACCGTGGGCAGTGAGGGGTTTCTTGGCCTGAATGATGTCACGCTTGGGCCGCAAGGCGCGGTCTTCTTCACCGATCAAGGCCAGACCGGGCTGCAGGACCCGCGCGGGCGGGTTTATCGGCTTGCCGCCGATGGGCGGCTTGATCGGCTGATTTCGAACGGCCCGAGCCCGAATGGCATTGCGCTGAACAAGGCGGGTTCGCATTGCTATGTGGCGATGACCCGATCATGCGAGGTCTGGCGCTTCGCCCTTCGCGCGGACGCCATTGTGGGCAAGGCCAATCTTTTCTTCCGCACACCCGCCGGCACGTCAGGGCCGGATGGCATGGCGGTGGATGTGCATGACCGGCTGTTCATCGCCAATCCCGGCCATGGCATGGTCTGGGGCGTGGATCCGCATGGCGTGCCGCTATTTGCGCTGGATTGCCGGCCCTTTGGCCGCATGCCCACCAATTGCCGCTTCGCACCCGATGGTGTGACGCTGCTGATCACGGAAAGCCAATCGGGACAGATTCTGGCGGCGGAGATACCGGGGCCTCAATAGCGGGCGCCGGCGATTTTTATGCGCCGTCAGGCAAGATCTTCCATTGTCACGCGCAAGGCACCGGCAACGGCGCGCCTTGCCGCAGCGCTGCCAGGCTTGCGGCCAGACTCTATTTCGGAAAGGTAGCTTACTGAAACGCCCGCCATTGCCGCCAGTGCGGTCAAGGTCAGGCCGCGATGCTCGCGCCAGATACGGATCGCGCTTTCGCCCACAAGCAGGCGATCCACCAGGGACCCAGGCAGATAATCGGCACGAGCCATTGATTTGCCGAGCGCTTCCTCTCGCGCCTCCTGTTCATTGATCACCTGATGATCAATCCGGTCTTCGGCGGCGGCGACCAGCGCCTCATAATCGCGGCGCGTCAGCGTCACCGTTTCTGCCGTTTGGGCCAAAGGTCTGAAATGATTCATCGCTCATAAACCTCCCGGCGATGGCCGATGCGGTCCACCACCACATCTCCTCCATCAACACGAAATACGGCGCGGTAATCGCCCTGGCGCCCCCTGAAACGCCCTCGCGGTTCCCCTTGCAGCGCCGTAACGCTGGCATGAGGTTCGCCTGGGGCCTCGGCAATCGCGTCAAGCCGTGCCTTCAATTGCGCGCGCTCCCGCTTTGGCATGCCGATCAAGGCCTTCACCGCAGTGGGGGACAGCAACAACGCCATGATGTCAGTTTCGCTGATAGCGAAAATAAATGCAAGTTTAATTTCGCTAATGGCGAAAAATTATGCCAAACACCTTCGCTCTGAGGCCGCCTCGCTTACGTCACCCTATCCAATTCCTGTTCGGTCATCCCGCCCGGCACCAGCGCCATCGGAATTTTCAGGCGTGACGCATGCCGCCCCGTCAGCGCTGAGATCAATGGCCCAGGCCCGCCGCTGCCGGTCGCCATGGCCAGCACCAGGATCGAAATGCGCGGGTCTTCTTCAACCAAAGCCAGTAATTCTTCGCGCGCTTCACCCTCACGGATGATCAGGATGGGCATGCCGCCCGTAATCTCACTGACATGGGAAGCAAGCCCGGCAAGTAACCGCTCGGCCTCCGCGCGGCGTTCTTCCTGCATCATCACGCCAACGCCGGCCCATTCCACCAGTTCCACCGGTTCCAGCACCCGCAGCAAAGCCACACGCCCACCACCCTTGCGCGCGCGCAGGCACGCATAGCGCAGCGCCACCGCCTGTTCGGCGCTGTCATCCACCACCACCAGGAAAACGCGATCCCGCTTGGCCTTGCTGGTCGCTGCGGCGGCTTCTTCGGAACCGGTCATCAATTTCTCCTGAACAGCACGCTGCCGAGCCAGCCCGCAAGCGCAGCCAAGACAATACATAGCACGCCATAAAGCAGCGGCTGCCCCCGGGCGAGTGAGGCGATATCAGCCGCCGTGCCCACACGCTCCACGCGCAAAGACAATTCCTGGCGCGCAATCACCCGGTTTTCGCGGGCGAGCAAAACCTCAATCTGATAATCCCCGGTCTGCACCGTGTCGGGGAAGGCGATGCGCGCACTGAACAGGCGCTCCCCGGCGCGGGAGACAGGCGCGGCATATTCCTGCCAGCGCCCATCGGCCTGCTTCAATTCCAAAAGCGCAGCGCGAAAGGCCGGGTTGCGCGTGCCCTCACTGCGCAGGCGCAGATTATCGAAGCCTAAGCGATACTGTCGGCGTTCTTCCTCGGGCAGGATTTCCCAGACCCGGCGCGTGGCGGTCAGCGCATAAAAGCCCGGCACCTCGGGAAAGCGCGTGGAAGGGCCATTCAGCCAAATGCCAAGCACATTGATCTTGCGCCGCACCACCACACCCTGGGTGGGCCCCGTCGCGACCACGATCAAATCTTCCGGCGCATCGCCACCCAAGGGGTTTTGCGTTGCGCCAAAAACCAGCACGGATGCGCCAGTGAAGCCGGTGCTGATTTCAACCCTATCGGTGGAAAGCTCCGCCGTGATGGGTGATGCCGAAGCCATGCCGGCCCCAAAAAGGCTCCCCCACACCCATAACATGCGGGCAAGCGCCTTCATGAGATGGGGCTGAGCGTAAAGGCGCGGCTTGGCGTTTGCAGTAGGTTCCAGGCCAGCCCAATAGCAACGGATAGAACCAAAAGCCCGAGCAGGGCACGGGTTTCCTCGCCCCGCAGCTTGGTGCCCATGGCGGCGCCAAACTGCGCGCCCGCCACACCGCCAACCAGCAGCAACATGGTCAGCACAATATCCACGCTGCCCACCTGCCAGGCTTGCAGCAGCGTGACATTGGCCGAGACAAAAACCACCTGAAACAGCGATGTGCCAATCACAATCGCGGTCGGCATGCCAAGGATGTAAATCATCGCCGGCACCAGCATGAAGCCGCCGCCCACGCCCATGATGGCGGAGAGCATGCCAATGCCAAAGCCAATCGCAAGTGGCGGAATGACCGAAATATACAGCCTGGAATCGCGAAAGCGCAGCTTGAAGGGCAGGCCATGCAGCCAAGTATGCTCATGCAGCTTCCGCCGCGGCGCCGTGCCACGCCGGCGCCTCAGCAGTGCCGTTACGCTTTCGCGCACCATCAGGGCGCCAACAATGCCAAGGATCACAACATAGAAAAGTGAGACTGCCACATCCACTTGGCCCCAGCGCTTCAGCAGCGCGAAAATCTGCACGCCAAGCGCTGAACCAAGCAGCCCGCCCGCGAAAAGCGTGAGCCCCATCCGCCAATCCACATTGCCACGCCGCCATTGCGCAATGAGGCCAGAGACGGAGGCACCAAGTGTTTGATTGGCGCCGGAAGCCACGGCCACGGCGGATGGAATGCCGATCAGCATCAAAAGTGGCGTCAGCAGAAAACCACCACCCACACCGAACAAGCCCGAAAGCCAGCCCACGCCAAAGCCGATGCCAAGCAGCAGCAGGGCATCCACACTCATTTCAGCGATGGGCAGGTAGACCTGCATCGCGAATCCAATCAGTCCAAACGTGAGCCTTACGCGAAGCTTCGTCCTTGCGGCGCAACGTCGCAAGGATTTTCTAGGCGCGTTACAAGGCAGGAATGCGGCAAGTGTTTCAACGCCGCGTGACGAAGGCAACCAAAGCCAGAAAAGCCAATCCCAAAAGTGCAAAGCCCGCAATGGCAAGGGGCGGGCCGATGCCATCCGCCAGCGCACCCAGCACCAGCACGCCAAGCGGCCCGGTGCCAATGCAAGTTGTGGTCAGGCCCAAAATGCGTGACCGCGCTTCCACCGGCGCTTGCATCATCACAATGCCAGTTTGCAGGCTGGCAAAGGCCGCTGTGCCAAAGCCGCCCAGCATCAGTAAAAACGCCGCGAGCCAAAGTGTGGGTGCCAATGCGGCCAGCGCCAGCACAGACAGGAACGCGGTGGAACCCAGCAGCAAAAGCCCCCTTCCAGCCTGCGGCCCACGACGCAACGCCAGCGCCAAGCCAGAGATCAGCGCCCCCAAGGGCTCAGCCGCAGCAAGAAAGCCGATTTCAATGGCGCTGGCGCCAAAGGCGCGGTCACCAAAGGCCGGCAGGATGGAATTGTAGGAGAAGCCAAAAATGTTCATCACCAGAGTCACGCCAAGCACAGCGCGCAAGGCCGGATGGGCGAGCGCGAACCGCAAAGCCTCGGCTACCTCAGCGAATAGGCGGCGCGGTACCAAAGCGCGGCGCGGTTGGCTGTAAGAAACAGTGGCAACCAAGCCAAGCGCCACCAGATAAATCGCCGAGGCGATGATATAGGCCACGGTAATGCCAAGGGTTTCATACAAAACCCCACCCAACATCGGCCCCAACATGCGAGTCGTGCTGCCGGTTGTCGTATCGAAGGCGACGGCGGGGACAATGCGCTCCGGCCCTGCGGTCTCCGCCACCATGCGCCGGCGCGTGGCCAATTCATTGGTCCAAACCAGGCCGCCGATCAGGCCATTCACCCATAAATGCCAAAGCGAAAGCCAGCCCAGCGCGGAAAGCACGGCGATGGTGATGGCGCCAAGCGCCGTCAGCACCTGGCCAGCCATGAGCAAGTATTTGCGATTGAGGCTTTCAGCCACCGCGCCCGAAAGTGCCCCCATCAACAGCATTGGCAAGGCGCGCGCCATTAGCACCAGCGAAACAGCGAAGGCGGAGCGGGTAAGTTCATAAGCGAAAAGCCCGCTCACCAGCATTTCCACCCAACGCATGGAATTGGTAAGCCCGCCCGCACCCCAAAGTTTCAGAAAGGTGCGGTCGCCCAGCAAAACGCGCAGCGGTGACAGCTGCGCGGCGCTGGGTAACGCGGGGTCAGTCATAAAACCGCGCGCTACCCTTTTGCCTCAATAGCCAGAGTCACCCAGATGCAGCAGCGGGAAGGCACTGAAAACATGCGGCGCATTGGTCGCCAATGCCCCCGAATGGACGAAGCTTGGGTTGAGTTCACTGAATTTCGTGGCGCCCAAAAGCCCCATGGTGGTGTAGATCTCGGTTTCCATGATTTCGAGCATGCGCTCCACGCCCGCCGCGCCATCAGCAGCCAACGCATAGCAGTAAAGCCGGCCAAGCCCGACCAGATCGGCACCCAGGCAAAGCGCCTTCACCACATCTGTCCCGCGCGAAAACCCGCCATCAATCCAAACCTTGGCGCGGCCACCGACCGCCTGCACCACTTCCGGCAGCACATCCATGGCACCCCGGCCATGATCCAACTGCCGCCCGCCATGGTTGGAGACATAAACCACATCAACGCCGTGTTCGCAGGCAAGCTTGGCGTCTTCAGCGGTGGCGATGCCTTTCAGAATGACCGGCATTTTGTACCTGGCCTTGAAGCGATCCACCTGCTTCCAGGAAAGCGCAGCTTGAAATTCGATGCCCTGAACCCGCGCACGCCAGGGCTTGGCGAAGCGGCGCGCGATATCGCGTTCACGCCGGCTATAGACCGCGGTATCCACAGTGAAGCAGAAGGCATCATAGCCGGCCGCCACTGAACGATCTGCGTAATCATCAATGAAGTTGTCGTCGCCGCGCACATAAAGCTGGAAGACCTTGGGACCCGGCGTATTGGCCGCGGTTTCCTCAAGCCCTGGCTTGGTGACGGAAGATACAATCAACGGCACGCCAAAGGCCGAAGCCCCCTGCCCCGCTGTAGCCGCGCCATTGGCGCCGAAGCTTTCCAAGCCCCCCACCGGCGCCAAGGCGACCGGCAGGCGAAGCTTCTTGCCGAACATCGCGGACGTTGTGTCTATGGTCGAGACATCACGCAGCACGCGCGGGCGAAACGCGATTGTGTCCAGCGCCAGCCGATTGCGGCGCATGGTGGTTTCGGTTTCCGTCGCCCCCGTCAGGTAATCCCAGATATTGGCATCGAGCCGGTTTTTCGCCGCCTTGGCGAATTCGTGCATCGTCAGGAATTTGCCTTCAGTTTCACTCAACATTTCGCTCTCTCTCCGGTCTCAACCAGCCAAAAATTCACGCGTCCAGCGCGCGTAATCATCCTCACGCAAGGCTGCCTTCATCAGCGCGGCATCCGCAAGCCCAGGCAGCTTCCCGGGGGGCGTGCCTTCGCGCAAGGCCTTGAGCGTTGCATGAACGGCTGCCATGGCGGCGAAGCTTGGTGCATGGCCCTGCAGGGCGATGCGCACGCCATGGGAAGCGAGCTTTGCCTTATCGGCGAGTGCGGGCGGCGTGCCGCCCAGCATCAGCGGCACACCATCAGCGGCGGCTTGCAGCGCGGAAAGCTGCGCCCAATCGGTCACACCGGTATAGAACAGCGCATCCGCGCCGGTTTTGGCATAGGCGCGGGTGCGCGCCACCGCTTCCTCAAGGCTCACCAGATTGACCGCGCTGGTGCGCGCGACAATCACCAAACCAGGGTCTTCCCGCGCGCTCAGCGCCGCATGGATTTTGCCGAGCCCAGCTTCCAGGCTGAGCAAACCAGGCTCCCCACCGCCATGGGCGCGGGGCAGGTCAGTATCTTCAATGGTGAGGGCGGCAACACCGGCGGCTTCCAATTCCTGCACCGTGCGCATGACATTCAGCGCATTGCCGTAGCCGTGATCGGCATCCACCATCAGCGGCGGCGCCCCGGCACGGCAAATGCGCCTTGCCTGTTCGGCGAACTCCGTCAGTGTCACCAGAATAAGGTCCGGCGCACCCAAAACTGCAATCGAGGCAATGGAACCGGCGAACATGGCGGTTTCAAAGCCAAGATCAGTCGCGATTCGCGCCGCGATCGGGTCATGTACGGAAGCCGGGTGCATACATGCATCCCCGGCGAGTATTGCGCGAAAACGCGCGCGTCGTGCCGAGGCACTCATGGCGGCTGCATCCCCTTCCCCTTGGTGGAAGGATTGTGCAACCAGGCGCCGGACGGGGCAACCCGCTGCCCGTCAGGCCAGGGCAGTAGCGATCAACGCGGCTACAAAAACGATGGTCGCGGCGACAAGCCCCAGGCCGATCAGGAACAGGGTCACACTTGCCAGGAACTGGCTTTCTGCCGGGCTGGACGTCTCCGGTGAAATGAGCAAGCCATCCCCGCATGAGAGCGGACCGAGAGCCTTCTCCGCCCCAACGGCGAAACCCGATCGGCTTGCTGCATCAGTAGAATTGAATGTGACGGACATGCGCCAACCTCCGGTATATAATTTACCGGATTTTCCGATCATTAGTCAAGCTGAAAATTCAGCGCATCAACTCTCGGGGGTAAAATTGCGCATATCGGTCAGCAGGGCGCGGATGGCCGCCAATTGCTCCCGCGCGGCTTCGGGGTCTGCCGCTTCGGTCAGGGTACCCCCGGCGCTCCGCCAGATCTGGAAGGCGAAGCGACCCTTGCTCGCCAAGCTGGCCGGATGCCCGGTACTGTCCAACTCGCGTGAGACGATATCCAGTAAAGACCCAAATTGCTCAGCCACTTCGGCGGCTGAAAGCGGCGGCTGCGCCACGGCTTCAGAAGCGCTGCGCGGCATATCCGGCATCAATTCGAGCAGGGAGAGGTCAAGCGCGAGCAATAGGCGCTTCAAGGTTTCGTGGCGCGGTCGGGTCTTGCCGGTTTCCCAATCGGCGACGGTGGCTTGAGAAGCGCCGATAAGTTCGCCTAGCGCCACCTGAGAAAGCCCTTTGGCGCGCCGCGCCCTGCGCAGGCGGCGCGACCATTCCGGTACATTCGAGTCGGGAATTCTTAAAGCCATGGTTCTGTTCACCATTGACTTATCCACAAGTCCAAGGGGTTCTTCCTATAATTTCATAATTAGACACGGTTTTTGCACATAAGTGTAGACTAGGCGCGAAATATTGATGCATCCGCGAGCGTAATCTGATGCGGCAATTCTCTCTAAAGTCCCAAACCAGGGGACAGGCTTCAAGCATTCAACGATTTATCGGGCAGGATTACATCCATTGCGCGAACACGAATCATTTTGACCCGCTTCGCATGGTTCTATTCCAAGGAGGAGACGTCCTTAAACCATTACCGATGCTGAAACCGGTTGCGCAAAAAAAGGCGCGACATCCGCGCCCCGACTGAATGACAAATTTTTCATGAAAACTTGTGGCGCGCCCGAAGAGATTCGAACTCCTGACCCCCAGATTCGTAGTCTGGTGCTCTATCCAGCTGAGCTACGGGCGCCCTTAATGAAGCGACGGATAGCGGAGCGGCGCCTCAGGCGCAACCCCGCAAGCGTCGCTAAAATGTCATGCGGCGAGTTTATCCAATTCCCGCACCACGGCTTCGCCCATTACGCTGGTGCCAACACGCGCCATGCCTGTTTGCATGATATCGGCGGTGCGCAGCCCACCCGACAGCACCTTTTCCACAGCGGCTTCCACCAGCCGCGCATCTTCTTCCATCCCGAAGGACCAGCGCAGCAGCATGGCAAAGGAAAGGATTTGCGCGCAGGGATTGGCGATGCCCTTGCCGGCGATATCGGGCGCAGAGCCATGGACAGGTTCATACAGTGCATGGCGGCGGCCAGAAGCATCAACGGCGCCCAGCGTGGCAGATGGCAACATGCCGAGAGAACCGGTCAGCGCAGCGGCCAGATCAGAAAGCACATCGCCGAACAGATTGGACCCCAGGATCACATCAAACTGCTTCGGGCGAGAGCAGAGCTGCATGGCGCAGTTATCGGCATACATATGCTCAAGTTCGACATCGGGGAATTCGGCCTTACCGATTTCGCCGACCACCGCGCGCCATAGCCGCCCGGACTGCATCACATTCGCCTTTTCAACGCTGGTCACCTTGTTGCGGCGCTTGCGTGCCAAATCAAAGGCCACGCGGGCCACACGGGCGATTTCGTCTTCCGAATAGACTTCGGTGTCAATGCCAATACGCTTGCCCTTGGCGTCTGTGTGGATGCCGCGCGGCTCGCCAAAGTAAATCCCGCCGGTCGATTCGCGCACGATCATCACATCAAGCCCGCGCACCAGATCGGCCTTCAACGACGAAGCATCCACCAGCGCATCAAGCACAACGGCGGGGCGGAGATTGGCGAAAAGGCCAAGATCCTTGCGCAGCCGCAGCACGCCAAGCTCCGGGCGCTTGTCGAAGGGCATGGAATCCCATTTCGGCCCACCTACGGACCCGAACAAGACCGCATCGGCAGCCTTTGCACGTTGTACCGTTTCATCTGAACAGGGCGTGCCTTCCGCATCCAGCGCGGCCCCACCCACCAAGCCTTCTTCAATCTTGAAGGAGACATGGCGGCGGTGATCCATCCAATCCACCACGCGGCGCACTTCGCGCATCACTTCGGGGCCAATCCCGTCGCCGGGCAGGATGAGAAGCTTTTTGTTCGATGACATGGCGTTTTCCTCAAGGCCCCGGCTTCACGCGCCGGGGCGGGTATCAATCAGGCATAAAGCCAGGGCTGGGCCGCGCGCTGACGGGCTTCAAAGCCATCAATCGCCGGCGCATGCTGCATGGTCTGGCCGATATCATCCAGCCCATTCAGCAGCAGATGCCGGCGGAAGGGATCAATCTGGAAGGGGATTTCCTCCCCATTCGGGCGCACCACCACTTGGCGTTCAAGATCAATGCTGATGCGCGCATTGCCGCCCATCTTCGCGTCTTCCATCAGCTTTTCGCAAATCTCGCGCGGCAGGCGCACGGGCAGCACGCCATTCTTGAAGCAGTTGTTATGGAAGATATCGGCGAAATCGGGCGCAATCACGCAGCGAATGCCGAAATCAAGCAAGGCCCAGGGCGCGTGTTCGCGCGAAGACCCGCAGCCGAAATTCTCAAACGCAATCAGCACTTCGGCCTTACGATAGGGTTCCTGATTCAGCACGAAATCCGGGTTTTCCGAACCATCTTCCTTGAAGCGGAAATTGGCGAAAAGATTCTTCCCGAACCCCAGGCGGCTAATGGATTTCAAAAACCGCGCCGGGATGATCTGGTCCGTATCCACATTCGCCTTGGGCAAGGGGGCCGCGATACCGGTAAGCTTGGTGAAGGCTTGCATGTCAGATCGCTCCCTTCGGCTGATAATCACGCACATCGGCCAAATGGCCTGCCAACGCCGCCGCCGCGGCCATGGCGGGGCTCAACAAATGCGTTCGCCCGCCGGGGCCCTGACGACCTTCGAAATTGCGGTTGGACGTGCTGGCGCTGCGTTGACCGGGCGTGAGTTTATCCGGGTTCATGCCAAGGCACATGGAACAGCCCGCTTCGCGCCATTCAAAGCCCGCTTCGCGCAGGATGCGATCAAGCCCTTCCGCTTCCGCCTGCTTCTTCACAAGGCCAGAGCCAGGCACGACCAAAGCGCGCACATGATCCGACACGCGCCGGCCTTTCGCGATGGCGGCGGCAGCTCGGATATCTTCAATCCGGCTATTGGTGCAGGAACCGATGAAGACAACATCAACCTTGAGATCGGTCAGGCGTTGGCCGGGCGCGAGGCCCATATAGTCAACCATGCGCTGCAGCTGCGCGCGCTTGGCTTCATCGCCCTCATCCGCTGGGTTCGGCACAATACCCGTGATCGGCAGCACCGCTTCAGGGTTGGTGCCCCAGGTCACTTGCGGGGCGATTTCATGCGCGGCCAGGCGCAATTCCTTGTCGAAATGGGCACCCTTATCGGAAGGCAGCGTCTTCCACCATTCGAGCGCGCGCTTGAACGCCTCACCCTTCGGGCCATTCGGCGTTTTCGCGATGTAATCAAACGTGGTTTGGTCCGGCGCTACCATGCCAGCACGCGCACCGCCTTCGATGGTCATGTTGCAGACCGTCATGCGGCCGGCCATGTCCAGCGCGCGGATCGCATCGCCGGCATATTCAATCACATGGCCTGTGCCGCCCGCCGTGCCGATCTTGCCGATGATGGCCAGCACAATATCCTTGCCGGAACAGCCAAAAGCGAGGTTGCCATCCACGGAAACACGCATGTTCTTGGCGGGCTTCTGCAACAGCGTCTGCGTCGCCAGCACATGTTCCACTTCCGATGTACCAATACCAAACGCCAGCGCGCCCATGGCGCCATGGGTCGAGGTATGGCTATCGCCACACACAATCGTCATGCCCGGTAGCGAACGGCCCAATTCCGGGCCGATCACATGCACAATGCCCTGACGGTCATCGAGCAGCGGGATGTAGGGCACGCCGAATTCAACGACGTTCTTTTCCAGCGTTTCAACCTGCAAGCGGCTTTCGGGGTCCACAATGCCGGTGCGGCGGCTGTCATCGGTCGCAATATTATGGTCCACCACGGCCAGCGTGGCATCCGGGCGGCGCACCTTGCGCCCCGCGGCGCGCAGGCCATCAAAAGCCTGCGGCGTGGTCACTTCATGGGTCAGATGCAAATCAATGTAGAGCAGTGCCGTGCCATCCGGCAGGGTTTCAACAACATGCGCGTCCCAAATCTTGTCGAACAGCGTACGCGGCTTCTGCGCTGACATTTCATCTTCCCCCTTACATCACAAGAAAACGCCGCGCCTTTCAGCGCGGCGCGTTTAATTCAGCCTTCGGCAGCCTTGGCGGGGCTAGCAGCCTTCATGCCCAGCTTTTCCGCAATACGCGCGGATTTGCCGGTGCGGCCACGCAGGTAATAGAGCTTCGCGCGACGCACCTTGCCGCGACGCACCACCTGAATTTCCGCGACATTCGGGCTATACAGCGGGAATACGCGCTCCACACCTTCACCATAGGAAAGCTTGCGGACGGTGAAATTGCTCTGCACGCCCTTGTTGGAACGCGCGATCACCACGCCTTCATAAGCCTGGGTGCGGATGCGTTCGCCTTCCACCACCTTCACCATCCCGCGCACCGTATCGCCCGGGCCGAAATCCGGCGTGGCGCGGGCTGCGGCAAGCTTGGCCTGCTGATCAGCTTCGAATTGCTGCAAGATATTCATGTTGGTACCCTTTCTTCGGTTTCTTTAGGCGGCGGCGGGATGGCCGGCAATGGCCCCCGCGCCTCCGCGCGCTGTTTCATGCCGCGCCCACAAATCGGGGCGGCGTTCCTTTGTGATGTTTTCGCTTTCGGCCCGGCGCCAAGCCGCGATGGCGGCGTGGTGGCCCGAAAGCAGTACCTCCGGCACGGCACGGCCCGCCCATTCGGCAGGGCGCGTGTAATGCGGGTATTCCAAAAGCCCCTCGGCGCCATGGCTTTCCTCGGCAGCGCTTTCCGCTGCCCCCATGACGCCCGGCAGCAAGCGCACACAGGCATCCAGCAGCGTGAGCGCGGCCAATTCCCCCCCGCTCAGCACATAATCGCCGATCGAGATTTCCAGCATGCCGCGCGCTTCAATCACGCGCTGATCCACACCTTCATAGCGCCCACACAGCAGCACAGCCCCTGACCCCGCCGCCAATTCCCGGACCAGCGCCTGATCAAGCAACCGCCCGCGCGGTGTCAGGTAGATGACTGGCCTTGCTGGCGTCTCAGCCAAGGCCGCGCCAATGGCCGCATCCACCACATCCGGGCGCAGCACCATGCCGGCACCGCCGCCGAAGGGTGTGTCATCCACGCTGCGATGGCGGTCCTTGGCATGGTCGCGGATATCGTGCGCGACCAAAGACCAAAGCCCTTCGCGCAGCCCACGACCGGCCAAGGAAAGCCCAAGCGGCCCCGGGAACATTTCCGGGAACAGCGTCAGGATATCGGCGCGCCAGGTCATGCCGCGGCCTCCTTCCCATCCTGCGGGGGCACCAGCACTTCGGCAGGCGGCACCACCACAAGGCGGCCGGAAGCTATATCCACCACGGGCACCACCTGGCGCGTGAAGGGCAGCAGCATTTCTTGCCCCCCCTCAATCACCAGGAAGGCGCCACCGCCATGGTCTTCCACGGCGCGCACGGTGCCGAGTGCCGCACCCGCTTCTGTCACCGCCGCAAGGCCGATCAGATCCGTCAGGTAGAATTCCTCTTCCTCGGTGGGGGGCAAAGCCTCCCGCGCGACGAAAAGGCGGGTGCCGGTCAGGCGCTGCGCGGCGTCCCGGTCCGAGACACCTTCAACAGCGACCAGATCAGGGCCCTTAAGCGTCAGGCGGAAATGCCGCGTGCCGGCCTCATCGGAAAGCGGGCCATAGGCGGTGACGGCGGCAGGATCAGCGGTGAAGGCACGCAGGCGCAAAAGCCCGCGCACGCCATGCGGCCTGCCGAACTCCCCCACCATAACGCGCTTGCCGCCCATCTGCCGTGCTGCCTTTGGCTAAAACTTGCTTCAGCCAGCCGCCGCGGCGGCCGCGGCGCGTTCCTGCGCCTTCTTCTTCGGCTCAGCCTGCTTCGTTTGCGCCGGGATCGCCGGCATGGCGATCAAGCCAGCCTTACCCAGGAAGCGCGCCACGCGTTCGGTCGCGACCGCGCCATTGCCGATCCAATGCTTCAGCCGATCTTCCTGCAAGCGAATACGATCCGCATGTTCAGAAGGCAGCATCGGGTTGTAGGAGCCCACCTTTTCGATGAAGCGGCCATCGCGCGGGCTGCGGCTATCGGCAACCACGATGTGGTAATAAGGGCGCTTCTTGGCACCAGCGCGAGCCAGGCGAATCTTGAGAGCCATATGGGTATTCCTTTCTTTAGTGACTTGAAACGAGGGGTTTGGTGAAGGCCGTCATCAAAACGGCCTCCGGCCTTGGGGGAGCAGCGCGGCAAGCCCGCCACGCATCAGCCCCTTTTGGCCAATTTTGCTCATCCGCTTCATCATCGCGGACATATCGTCGAATTGCTTCAGCAGCCTGTTCACATCCTGCACCGTGGTGCCGGACCCAGCCGCGATGCGGCGCTTGCGCGATGCCTTCAGCAGATCAGGTGTGCGGCGTTCCTTGGGCGTCATGCTGGAAATGATCGCCGCCTGACGCTTCAGAATGGCGGTATCCAGATTGGCGCCTTCCAACTGCGCCTTCACCTTCTGCACGCCGGGCAACATGCCAAGAATACCTTGCAGGCTGCCCATCTTGCCGATTTGCTTGAGTTGCGCCGCATAATCATCCAGCGTGAACTGGCCCTTTTGCATGCGCGCGGCGAGCTTTTCAGCCTCCGCCTGGTCAATCGTCTCGGCGGCTTTTTCCACCAAGGAGACGATATCGCCCATGCCGAGGATACGGCCCGCGATGCGATCGGGGTGGAAATCTTCAAGCGCATCCAGCTTTTCGCCGGCGCCCAGAAGCTTGATTGGCGCGCCGGTGACGGCCCGCATGGAAAGCGCCGCACCACCACGCGCATCGCCATCCACGCGCGTCATCACAATGCCAGTGACGCCCACTTTTTCCTGAAAGGCTTTGGCGGTATTCACCGCATCCTGCCCGGTCATGGCGTCCACAACCAGCAAGGTTTCATGCGGCTTGGTGGCGGCCTTCACCTCGGCCACCTCGGCCATCAGCGCTTCATCAATCGCAAGGCGCCCGGCGGTATCCAGCACCACCACATCGTATAATTCGCGCCGGGCCACATCCATGGCGCGGGCGGCGATTTCAAGCGGGCGCTGGCCGGCGATGATCGGCAGGCTGGTTACTTCCACGCGTTCGGCCAATTGCTGCAACTGCAACTGCGCCGCCGGACGATGCACGTCCAACGACGCCAGCAGCACTTTTTTCTTGTCGCGGCCCTTTAGGCGCAGCGCGATCTTGCCCGAGGTTGTGGTCTTGCCCGAACCCTGCAAGCCCACCATCAGAATGGCGACGGGTGCCGGCGCGTTCAGATCAATGCCGCGCGCCCCTTCCGTGCCACCAAGCGCTTCCACCAAAGCATCATTGACGATTTTGATGACCTGCTGCGCGGGGGAGACGGAGCGGATTACCTCCTGCCCCACGGCGCGTTCCTTCACGCGCGCAACCAGGTCGCGGACCACCGGCAAGGCCACATCAGCTTCCAGCAACGCCACGCGCACTTCGCGCAGCGCTTCGGTCACATCGGCTTCGCTCAGCGCGCCGCGGCGGCGCAGCCGATCAAAAACACCGTTGAGCTTGCTGGACAGAGCCTCAAACATGGCAGCGCCCAATAGTCCTTTCGCGTTGCGGTCGCCCCAAAACAGAACGCGCC
>CAMCZJ010000013.1 GCA_945886995.1 Asaia bogorensis | reverse complement strand
GACATCTGTCGCGCAGCTTTATGAGGAATGGGCGGGGGTGAAGATGCAGTCATCCAATCCGGTGAAGAGCGCGGGTTAGGTTGGGTTGAAATGGATAAGGCAAAAGCCGGGCTTGGCTTTTTTGAACGCTATCTGAGCCTTTGGGTTGCCTTGTGCATCATCGTGGGCATCGGCCTTGGCGCCGTGATTCCGGGGCCGTTTCGCCTTTTGGGTGAGGCTAACCTCGCCAAGGTCAATCTGCCGGTTGCTGTGCTGATTTGGCTGATGATTATCCCGATGCTGCTGCGCGTGGATTTCGGCGCCATTGCGGAAGTAGGGCAGCATTGGCGCGGGATTCTGGTAACAGTTGGCGTGAATTGGCTCGTGAAGCCTTTCAGCATGGCGCTGCTGGGCTGGTTGTTCATCGGCTGGCTGTTCCGGCCCTGGCTGCCGGAGGCACAGATTGAAAGCTATATCGCGGGCTTGATTTTGCTGGCCGCGGCACCCTGCACGGCGATGGTCTTCGTCTGGTCCAATCTTTCGGATGGGGAGCCGAATTTCACGCTGAGCCAGGTAGCGTTGAATGACGCCATCATGATCATCGCCTTTGCGCCGCTGGTTGGGTTTTTGCTTGGGCTTTCGGCCATTATTGTGCCCTGGGATACGCTGTTTCTTTCCGTGCTGCTTTACATTCTGCTGCCGGTAATCCTGGCGCAGCTTTGGCGTCGGCGATTGCTGGCGCGTGGTGGGGATGCAGCATTGGCACAAGTGCTGCGGCGGCTTGGGCCGGTTTCGCTTTCGGCGCTGTTGCTGACGCTGGTGCTACTATTCGGCTTTCAAGGGCCGCAAATCATTGCTCAGCCTTTGGTGATTGCGCTGCTCGCGGTGCCGATCATCATTCAGGTCTATTTCAATGCGGGGCTGGCTTACTGGCTGAACCGGCAATGCGGTTCCGCCCATGCGGTGGCTGGGCCATCGGCGCTGATTGGCGCGAGCAATTTCTTCGAATTGGCGGTGGCGGCGGCGATTAGCCTTTTTGGCTTTGATTCGGGCGCGGCTTTGGCCACCGTGGTTGGCGTGCTGGTGGAAGTGCCGGTCATGCTTTCAGTGGTGGCAATCGTGATGCGGAGCAAGGCCTGGTATCAACGGGCGTAAGAAATAGGGGAGGTAGCAATGCGGTTGAAGGATAAGGTTGCGATCATCACCGGCGGCGCGCACGGCATGGGCGAAGCCGAAGCGCGGCTTTTCGCCAAGGAAGGTGCGATTGTGATCATCGCTGATCGCCGCGCTGATCTGGGCGAGGCGCTGGCCGCCGATATCACCGCAGGCCAGGGGCGCGCGAGCTTTATCGCCATTGATGTGGCGCAGGAAGCGGATTGGAAGCGGCTGATTGAAAGGGCGCTGTCTGATTATGGGCGCATTGATATTCTGGTGAATAATGCTGGCATTAGCGGTAGCTCCGTTGGGGATATGCTATCGCTGGAGGGCTGGAATCAGCTTATGTCCATCAATGCGACGGGCGTGTTTTTGGGGACTACTTTGGTGGGCCAGGTGATGGCGGGGCAGGGCAAGGGCTCGATCGTCAATATCTCCTCCATCATGGGGTTTGTGAGCAGTGCGGAAGGGCATCCGGGCTATTCCGCTTCCAAAGGCGCGGTGCGATTACTCACGAAGAACGCTGCCGTGCGCTGGGGGCCGCAGGGGGTGCGCGTCAATTCTGTGCATCCCGGCTATCTGCCGCCGATGCTGGGTGGCACGAATGGGCCGGGGCGTTCTGCGAAAATTCCACTGACACCGCTGCGCCGCTTGGGGGAAGCTATTGAGGTTGCCTATGGTGTCTTGTTCCTTGCGTCTGATGAGGCTTCCTTCATCACAGGGACTGAGCTTGTGATTGATGGCGGATTCATCGCGCAATGACGGGGTGCGTCGCATGAAGATTGTGGATGCACAGATCCATATCTGGTCCAAGGGCACGCCTTCCGGCTTGCATCGCAAGGTATCTTCCTTCACGGCAGAGGAAGCCTTGCGCGAAATGGATGAGGCCGGTGTGCATGCGGCGGTAATCCATCCGCCGGCAAGCTGGGATCCGGATTCCAATGCCCTGGCGGTGGAAGCCGCGCGCAAATACCCAGGGCGCTTTGCGGTGATGGGGCAGTTTCCACCGACACGGCCGGAATTGCGGCATTTGATTCATGGATGGAAGAAGCAGCCCGGCATGCTCGGCCTTCGCTGGGCCTTGCTGCATCCGGAAGAACAGGTTTGGCTGCGCGATGGCACGCTGGATTGGTTATGGCCGGCGGCGGAGCAAGAAGGTTTGACGGTTTCCTGCATGGGTGGGCTGTTTCTGAAGGAGTTTCGCCAAATTGCTGAGGCGCATCCAAACCTCAAAATGATCCTGGATCATTGCGGCCTGGTGCGGACCGGCCAGGATGATGCGGCCTTCGCCAAACTGGATGAATTGGTGGCGCTGGCGAAGCTGCCCAATGTCGCGGTGAAGGCTACCGGCGCGCCGCATTACTCAACGCAATCCTATCCGTATCGCAACATTCATGATGGTTTGCAGCGGATTTTTGACGCATTCGGGCCGAAGCGCTTTTTCTGGGGCACAGATATCACCCGCATGCCGTGCAGCTACCGCCAATGCGTGACCTTCTTTACCGAGGAATTGCCCTGGCTGAAGGGCAAAGACATGGAATGGGTGATGGGCCGCGCGGTATGTGAGTGGCTCGGGTGGAATTTGCGTTTCAATTGAAGCGATACAAGAAATGGGGGAAGCGCGATGAAAGCGGATTATGTTATCGTTGGTGGTGGGTCTGCCGGTTGTGTTCTGGCCAATCGCCTTTCCGAAGACCCTGGCAATCAGGTGTTGCTGATTGAAGCGGGCGGCAAGGATTGGAACCCGCTGATCCATATCCCCGCCGGCTATATGAAACTGCTCGATCACCCAACGCTGACATGGGGCTTCAAGGCGGATCGCGATTCCGGCCTGAATGGGCGCGAAATCAATTACCCGCGCGGCCGGGTGCTGGGCGGGTCCAGTTCAATCAATGGCATGATCTATATCCGCTCTCAGCCGGAGGATTATGATCACTGGGCGCAGCTTGGAAATCGCGGCTGGTCTTCGGGTGATGTGCTGCCTTACTTCAACAAATCAGAAAAATGGCAGGGGCCGGATCGGGCCGCGCATAGCAAGGATGGCTTGCTTTATACCTCACCATCGCGTGACCAGCCGGAATTGTGTCAGGCCGCGATTGAAGCGGGCCAGCAGATGGGGTGGGATTATCGCGATGATTTGAATGATCTGCCGCATGGGCTTGGGGATCATATCGGCTGGGTGCAGCAGACACGCGGCGGGCGTTTTCGCGCGAGTGCGGCGCGAACTTATCTGCGCCCGGCCATGGGCCGGCCCAATCTGCGTGTGGTGACCAATGCATTGGTGCATCGTATCGTGTTCGAGGGCAAGCGCGCCGTGGGTGTGGAGTTCTCCCGCGCAGGTGTCACTGAACGCGCGGATGCGGCGGTGGAGGTTCTTCTTTCCGCCGGTGCTATTGGTTCACCGCATATCCTGCAGCTTTCCGGTGTGGGTGATGCGGATCATCTGGCGGGGCTTGGTATTCCCATGCTGCATGAATTGCGCGGGGTGGGGCGGAATTTCCAAGATCATTTCCTGGTGCGCGTGCAAGCTGAGGTGAAGAATGTACCGACGCTGAATGAACGCACGCGTGGCCTGCGGCTTGCCGGTGAAGTACTGAAATTCGCGGTGTTGGGGCGCGGCTTACTCACCTATGCAGCGTCACTTCTGGCGGCATCCTTCAAGGCTTTGCCGGAGAGTGCCACGCCCGATATGCAGGCGCTTTTCGCTTCCGCAAGCTATGCGCCGGGTGTGGGGCGGGTTCTGGATACCAAGCCCGGCATGACCGCGGGCGTTTGGCAAATGCGCCCGGAAAGCCGTGGCTTTATCGCAGCCCGCAGCGCTGACCCGCGCGAACAACCGACCATCAATCCGAATTACCTGGCGGAAGACCGTGATCAGCGCAGCATAGTCGTGGGGCTGCGCATGATGCGTGAATGGTTCAGCAAGCCCGCGCTGCAACGCTACCTGGTCGCGGAAACCATGCCGGGGCGGGATGTACAGACCGATGATGAATGGTTGCATTATGCGCGCCAGGTGGGCGGCACAGTATTCCACGCCTCCTGTTCCTGCCGCATGGGGCCGGATGTGATGTCGGTGGTGGATGAAAGGCTGCGGGTGCATGGGCTGGAGGGCTTGCGCGTCATTGATGCTTCCGTGATGCCGGCCGTGACCTCCACCAATACCAATGCGCCCACCATCATGATCGCGGAAAAGGGTGCCGATATGCTGCGCGCGGATGCGCGGGCGCGGCTGGCGGCATAGGATTGGTGATTTAGCGCGAACTTGTGCTTTGGCCGCACGAAATGCATGCTTCTACCCTTGCGAAGCCGCGCATTTCGGCATTCCATGAGGGGCATCGCCCTGCGGGGCTTGGGGAGGAGAAAGAGCATGATGAAAAAGCTTGTACTGGGCCTTACAGCGGTGATGCTGGCCGCGCCAGCCTTGGCGCAGCAGGCGCCCGTACCCGGCTGGGCCGTTGGCCGCCCGGAAGGGTCAACCCTTGCGCCGCATGCGCCGCGCCTGACCGTGACCCCCTTGGCCGAAGTGCCCGTGGGGGCGATTCGCCTGCCACCCGGCTTCCAGGCAGAGGTCTATGCCCATGGCATTCCGGGTGCGCGCATGATGGCGGAAGGCCCGCGCGGCACTATCTTTGCCGGCACGCGCGCCATCGGTCGCGTCTATGCCATCAGCCGCAATCCGGATGGCACGACACGTACGCGCATCATCGCCGAACGTCTGGTGCAGCCCAATGGGTTGGTGATGATTGGCGATAGTCTGTATGTGCTCGCGGCTAATCGCGTGCTGCGCTATGACAATATCGAAGCCAATCTGGACAATGTGCCGGCCCCGGTCGAATTGACGGCGGCCTTCGCGTTGCCGACCGAACAGGAACATGGCGGCAATCACCACTGGAAATTCGCCTCGCTTGGTCCCGATGGGCGGATTTACACAAATGTTGGTGTCAACTGCAATATCTGCGAATTTGATCGCGACAAATTTGCCCTATTGGTGTCCTTCAATCCGGATGGCAGCGGGCGGCGCATTGAAGCGCGCGGCGTGCGCAATAGTGTCGGCATGGCGCATCACCCGATCACGCGGGAGCTTTGGGCCACGAATAACGGCCGCGACTGGGCTGGCAATGAATGGCCGCATGATACGCTGCACCGCGTCCGCCAAAGCGGGGAAGATCACGGCTTCCCCTATTGCACCGCCGGTGATCCGGACCCGCAATTCAATGCCGGGCGCAATTGCGGCAGTTTCGTGAAGCCGGCGGCGCTGCTTGGCCCGCATACGGCGGCTCTTGGCATGCGCTTCTACACAGGCACCATGTTTCCGGAACAATATCGCAACATGGCCTTTATCGCGCGGCGCGGTTCCTGGAATCGCGACAAGCTGAGCGGCTTTGATATTGTGGTCGCGCATCTGGATGCGCAGGGCAATGTTTCCCGCGTTGAGGAATTCCTGACCGGCTTCCGTGATGATGCCAATCAACGTTTCCATGACCGGCCCGTGGATGTGCATGTCATGCGTGACGGGTCGCTACTGGTTGCGGGCGAACAGATGGGTGCGATTTATCGCATCACCTATCGCCGGTGAGGCTGAGTGTGGTTACGGCGGCGGTCCTGGTGGCCGCCGCCTTTTCCTTGCCGGCCAGCGCAGGTGACCCTGCGCGCGGCGCCGTGATTGCGGCTGAGCGCTGTGCCGCCTGCCATGGTATTGATGGCAAAAGCAGCGTGGCGGAGATTCCGCGCCTGGCCGGCCAGCAGGCTGGCTTCATTACCCTGCAGATGATCCTCTTTCGGGAAGGCATTCGCCAGGTGCCTGCCATGCAAGCCCCCAGCGACAAGCTGAGTGATGCGGATGTTGAAGCGGTGGCGGCCTATTTTGCTGGCTTGCCGTCCACCCCCCCGGAAGATCCTACGCCGCGCGATGCGGCGCTGATGGCGCGCGGCCAGGCCATCTCGGCGGCGCGCAATTGCGGAGTGTGTCATTTGCCGAATTATGCGGGGCGCGCGCAAATGCCGCGGCTGAGCCATCAGCACGAAGCCTTCCTGGCGCATACCATGGCGGAATACCGTGATGGCAAGCGCGTTGGCATTGATACGCAAATGAATGGCGCGGTGCAGGGGCTTTCAGATGCGGATATCGCGGCGCTGGCGCATTATCTGGCACATCAGGATTGAGCGGCCATGAACGCTTCTGTCTGCGGCTTTGGTGATGCGGGCGCTGGCGGCGCCGGCCTGGGGCGGCTATGATAGTGCCATGAAAGCTCTGCCGCGCCTGCTTCCCCTGGCCGTGATGGTCCTGCTGATCGCTGAAATAGCGCCCGCTGCCGCGCAATTTGCCGCGCCCCCCGGCCAGCCTGGCGCCCGCCCGCCGCGCCCGCCCGCCCTGCCCGGCCTTGCCGCGCGCCGCGCGCCTGAACCCATCGCCGCCGATGAGAATGCCAATCTCTCCCCAACGCCGGCATTGTTTGACGCCATTACGCGTGGCGATCTTGCGGCGGCGCGCGATGCCGTCAATCGCGGCGCTGACCTCAATGGCCGCAATGCGCTGGGCCTGACGCCCACAGATTGGGCGGTGGATCAGGGGCGCAATGACATCCTGTTCTATCTGCTGTCTGCACGCGGCATGGCCGGCAATTCTGGCCCAACCAATGCGCGCAGTGCCGCTGCCGCCCGCGCCGAACAAGACCGCGCCGAACGCGCCGCCCAACAGGAAGCTTTGCGCCTGGCGCGGCAGGCATCAGCCCAAGGCACGCGCGCGCCCAGCATTTCCATGAACCCGCGACTTTTCGCCAATGATGGCGGCGCGGCGCAGCTTGAAGCGGGCTTCCTGGGCTTTGATGCCGGGCGCCCGGCTGGCACGCGCCGCGGCGGCTGACATGACCTTCTTTGAAGGCTTTGCGCTGGAAACACGCGAAGCCAATGGCCAGCATATCAGGCTGCGCTGCGCGGGTTCTGGCCCGCCCCTTTTGCTGCTGCACGGCAATCCGCAAACACACGCAATGTGGCATCGCGTGGCGCCGATTTTGGTGCGTGACTTCACGGTGATTGCGCCCGATCTGCGCGGTTATGGCTTTTCATCCAAGCGGCCGGTCAGCGCTGATCACGCACCTTACGCCAAGCGCGAAATGGCCGCCGATATGGTGGCGCTAATGGCGGGGTTTGGCTTTCCACACTTTCAAATCCTCGCGCATGATCGCGGCGCGCGCGTGGCGCATCGCTTGGCGTTGGATACACCGGAAACGGTCGAACGGCTTTGCGTGCTGGATATCATCCCAACGCTTGAACATTTCGAACGCGCCGATATGGCCTTCGGCCTTGGCTATTACCATTGGTTCTGGCTGGCGCAGCCGCATGACCGGCCGGAACGGATGATCCTGCGCGATATCGAAGATTGGTTTGACCTGCACACATCGCGCGAGCCCAAGGATAAATCCTTCTTCCATCCCGAAGCACGCGCGGATTATTTGGCAGCACTTAACCTTCCCGGCACGGTCGCTGCCATTTGCGAGGATTATCGCGCCGCAACGACAATTGATCTGGACCATGACCGCGCATCCCGCGCGGCAGGTCAGAAAATCACCTGCCCTGTGCTGGCGCTTTGGGGCGCCAAGGGCAGCATTCCCAAATGGTATGACGCGCTGGCCATTTGGCGCGACTATGCCGCCGGCCCCGTGACGGGCGGCGCGGTCGCGTCAGGCCATTATTTGGCGGAAGAAGCGCCAGGAGAAGTGCTGGGTTGGCTCAAGGATTTTCTGCGGCGGTAAGCGGCACCAGCCCAAGCGCTTGAAGGTCCAAAACCCAAGGCAAATCCGTATCACCCGTGACCGCCCCCGCGCGCGTCAGCAACGCATGCGCCTGACCGCGATGATGGGTCTGGTGATTGAAGAAATGCCCAACCGCAATCCAAAGCGGCATGCTGACTTCCCGCCCGGCAATACCCGAATACCAGGTGAGCGGTGCGGCCAGGCCTTCGGGCGTAAGGCGCGCCGCCCAGGCTTCAATCTTCGCGTCCGCCGTCGCACGGCGAGATTTCAACTCGGCCCAATCCGTGATCATGACTGGGCTTTGCTTCATGCCCACGCTCGGTTTTTCCCAAGCGTCAAAGCGACTCATCCAGGTACTATCACCCCATAGCAAATGGCACAGCGTGCCCTGAATACTGCCCCAAAAAGCGCCGCCATCGGCTTCACGCGCGCTTGCTTCCAGCCCATCGGCTGCCGCGTAAAGCCGGTGGTTCATCGCAGTGTTGTAAGCCGCCATCATGCGGCACCAATCGGGCGAGATCATGCGCGACCTATCTCCTTGTAGAAGAACACAGTCGCCGCGGCGCTGCCATCCGCATTCAGCGCAAAGCCCGGAATGCGCCCGGCTTCCTGCCAGCCAAGGCTGCGATACAGCGCCTCACCAGCATCATCAGCGCGGGTGTCGAGGGTAAGCAAGCGCCGCCCGCGCTGCGTGGCTTCCGCTTCCAAAGCTGCCATCAGCGCCTGCCCCACACCACGCCGCCGCGCTGCCGGATGTACCAAAAGCTTCGCTACCTCCGCGCGGTGCGGCTGATTGGGCGGCATCGCCAAATCAAGCGTGACGGTGCCGACCAGCACGCCATCCGCCCAGGCGACCCAAATCGCTTTCTTGCCAAGCGCGATATCCCCAAGGCTCCCGCGCCAAAAATCGCGTGCTGTCTCCGCACCCAGCGGCGGCAGGAAGGAAACCGAAGCGCCGGCGGCAACACAGGCAATCAAGATATCCGCCAAGGGCCTTTCGGCATGTTCGGCGGCGGAGGCATCAAGCGCCTGCACCGCCACGTCGCGCGCCGGCTTGATGAAGGGAAACTCGAGTGAATTCGAAAGATCATTCAGAATGCGGATCGGCCCCTGCCGCACATAACCCAGCTTCGCGTAGAATGTATGCGCGCGGGTGAAGCGTGTGTCGGACCAAAGCCTGATGACCTCGGCCCCCGCATCGCGCGCATGCGCTTCCGCCACTTCCATCAGCGCCGCCGCCACACCCGTGCCGCGCTGGCTGGCCGCGACATACATGCGGCAAATCTCCCAATCCGGCGTGCCGGGCAGCGGATGCACCGCCACCATGCCAACCACCGCGCCCGCATCCTCCGCCACCCAAAGCGCGCCACCCTGTTCGGCGAAATAGCTGGCAAGGGCGCGGAGTTCCGGCAGCTCCCCATCCAGATCGAAAACACAACCGGGATACTCCGCCCAGCAATCTGAAATCAGCGCAATGAAGCCCGCCGCATCGGAATCGCGCCCGGCGCGGAGCATGGCGCGTTCAGCTCAATTCGCGGCAGAATTCCTGAATGCGGCCGCAGGCCTCACGCAGGTTTTCCGTATTGGTTGCATAGGAAATCCGCAAATAGGGGGACATGCCGTAAGCCGTGCCCTGTACCGTCGCGACATATTTTTCTTCCAGCAGCGCCATGGCAAAATCCGTATCGGTTTCGATCTTGCGCCCGCCCTTGCTGGTTTTGCCGATGCAGCCTGCGATATTCGGGAAGACGTAGAAGGCCCCTTCCGGCTTGTGGCAGGAAATGCCCGGCGCCGCATTCAGCATTTCCACCACCAGATCGCGGCGCTGGCGATATTCCTCGGCCCTTTCGCGCACAAACTCCTGCGGGCCATCCAAGGCGGCGGCGACCGCGGCTTGGGAGATGGTGGAAACCCCCGCCGTCGCCTGGCCCTGCATGTTCATCATGCCCTTGATCAGCGCCTTGGGCCCACCGCAAAAGCCGATGCGCCAGCCGGTCATGGCATAGGTTTTCGACGCACCATTCACCGTGAGTGTGCGGTCCTTCAGGCGCGGTTCCACATCGGCGATGGTGCAGAATTCAAAGCCGTCATAGATCAGGTGTTCATACATATCATCGGTCATGACCCAGACATGCGGGTGCTTCATCAGCACCGCCGCAATCGCCTGCATTTCTGCGCGCGAACAGGCGGCCCCCGTTGGATTATTCGGGAAATTCACCATCACCCATTTGGTCTTGGGCGTAATGGCGGCATCCAAATCCTCGGGCCGCAGCTTGAAGCCGTTATTCTGCGGGCAATTGATGGTCACCGGCACACCGCCCGCAACCTTCGCCATTTCGGCATAGGAAACCCAGAAGGGCGCGGGGATCAGCACCTCATCGCCCGGGTCAACCGTTGCCATGAAGGCGTTGAAGATGCTCTGCTTGCCGCCATTTGTAATCATGATCTCATCAAGCGCGTAATCCAGATTATTGTCGCGCTTGAATTTCCGCTGCACCGCCTCCTTCAGCCGCTTGGTGCCATCCTGCGGTGGGTATTTCGTATCCCCCGCAAGTGCGGCCTGATGCGCCGCTTCGATGGCATGCGGCGGTGTCGGGAAATCCGGCTCACCAGAGGCCAGGCTGATCACCTTGATGCCCTGCGCGCCCAATTCCCGCGCCTTGATCGTCATGATCACGGAAGCGGAGACGGAAACGCGGTTCAAACGTTCGGCAAGGGCGGGCATGGCGATCCTGTTTTCAACAATGACAAGGGCAGAGCGTAAGCGCTGCCCCAGTTAGGGACAGCGCCACCAATCACTTCATTCCCGCGCAGAACTTCTGAATGCGCGTGCAGGCTTCCTTCAGCACGTCATCCGATGTGGCATAAGAAATACGGAAATGCCCGGGGCTCAAGAAGGCTGCGCCATGCACAGTTGCCACGCCCACTTCTTCCAGGAGGGCAATGGTGAAATCCTCATCGGTTTCAATCTTCTTGCCGCCCGCGGTGGTCTTGCCGATGCAGCCGCGCATATCCGGGAAAACGTAGAATGCGCCTTCCGGCTTGTGGCAGCGCAGCCCCGGCGCCGCGTTCAGCATATCTACCACCAGATTGCGCCGGCGTTCATAGACCTTGCGCATATCTTCAATGCTATCCTGCGGCCCGGTCAGCGCTTCCACCGCCGCCGCCTGAGACACGGAAGACGTGTTGGAGGTTGACTGGCTTTGCAGCTTGTCCATCGCCTTGATCAATGAGATCGGCGCGCCAGCAAAGCCAATGCGCCAGCCGGTCATGGCATAGGCCTTGGAACAGCCATTCATGGTGACCGTACGGTCCTTCAGGCGCGGCTCCACTTCCAAAACTGTTGCCGGCTTGAAGCCATCATAGGCGAGCTTTTCGTAGATATCATCAGTGAAAACCCACACATGCGGATGGCGCATCAGCACATCCGTCAGCGCCTTGATCTCCGCCGCGTTATAGGCCGCACCGGTCGGGTTGCAGGGGTTGTTCAAAATCAGCCATTTGGTGCGCGGCGTGATCGCGGCTTCCAGCTGCTCACCGGTCATTTTGAAGCCGGAATTCTGGCCGCATTGCACAATCACCGGCGTGCCTTCCGCCAGCGCCACGATATCAGGGTAGGAAACCCAGCATGGGGCAGGGATAATCGCCTCATCGCCCGGATTGATGGTGGCCACCAGCGCGTCGAAGATCACCTGCTTGCCGCCAGTCGCGACCAGGATTTCCTCAGGCATATAGTCAATGCCGTGATCGCGCTTGAACTTGGCGCAGATTGCCTGGCGGAGTTCCAGGGTGCCGGCAACATCGGTGTATTTCGTCTCACCCCGTTCAATCGCCGCAATCGCCGCGTCCTTCACATTGCGTGGCGTATCGAAATCCGGCTCCCCGGCGGAAAGGCCAATCACATCCTTGCCCGCGGCCTTCAGCGCGCGCGCCTTGGCAGTCATGGCAATGGTGAGAGAGGGCGAAATACGATCGAGACGATCAGCGATGAGCTTCATGTGGGACAGAACCTTTGCAGCAAGCCGCGCAAGCTAATCCCGCCCTTCTTCAGCATCAACCCGGGATTGCTCAAAAAAGCCTGAGCGGCCTAAGCCCCTTATAGGTAAAGCCCCGTTCATTCAGGCATTTGGCGCGGGCTTCCTGCCGGATCGGGATATTCACATCCACCCAATCATAAATCGCTGGGCGGAGGCGCGACGGGCGGCGGGTGCAGCGCGTCGTGCCATTGGGTCCGGTCCAGCAATGGGTCTCGCCAGGTTCCCAATAGGCCGGCTGCACCTGCATCCAGACCATGGCTGGCTTGATTTCCTCCGCCGCTTGGGCGGTGCAGGCGGATTGCGCGGCGTCCGAATCGGCTTCTGTCGCGCCAGGTTTCTCCCAGCGCTCGGCACAGGCGGTGAGCATCAAGGCAAGGGCTAGGGGCAAGACGCGCATGACGTCTCTATACCCCAATGCCGGGGCCGAATCATGGCGGCGCCCAATACCCGCCGGCGTCCTTGTAGCCGAAATCACCGCAAACTCGATGTGGCGGACAAAATTCATCTGCTAGGCTATTTTTCCTTGACAATGGGTCGTTGGTCCTTTACGTAAATCCCCATCAAGGGCCGTATTGCGCCCGAAGCTCCCCTTTTCCCCGAACCTTAACCCCCCTGCCGACTGCCGGGCGCATGCCCTGCCGCGCGGCGGGGCATCAGGAGCATCCATGCCTTTCACCGCCACCAATCTTACGGTGCTCAGCGCCGCCAATGGCTTCACGCTCTGGCATTACCGCACCACAGATAGCCAGGCGCAGGTTCAAGTAGCCGATTACTTCGCCCCAGTCGGCCAGCAAATGCGTGCCGGCGATATCGTGGTGGTGCAGGCCGCCGATGCGACCATGATACTGCCGATCCGCGCCAATAACCTTACCGGCGCCGGCCTGACACTCGACACCGCAGCTGCGCCGGTTGAAGTCCGCCGCTCTGCAAACCTGCCCTTCCGGCTCAGCCTATCGGGCAACGCGCAGGTCCGCGCCATTATTCTGGACCCGATGCCAGAGGCGATTGAACCCGGTGCCTCCATCCCTGTCGGCGCCAGCATTCTGGGCAACATCGCCAATGTGACGTTTCAGCTTCTGAACGCCCAAGGGGCGGTTCTTGCCAGTCAAAATGCGGCTGTGGGTGCAGGCAGGGCCAATACCCTTTTCGCTGCCCAGACAACGGGCGGTGGCTACCGAATCATCGCGCGCAATGCCGCAGATGCAACCCATACCATTGCATCTCCACCATTCGCGATCGGCGCTCCGCCACGCCTGCTGACTGAAGAAGGGCGCTTCCTACTCCTCGAAGCCGGTGGCCAATTGCTGCTGTTCTGAAGCGTTTCGCTCGCCCCCCCCTCATCCCAATCACGACGCATCGGACCATTGCATCCGGCGCGTTCGGTCAACCACGAAAAGGCAAATCATGTCCGATTCCAAGATCAGCGCGCTGCCCAGCGTCACCACCACCGCCGACGCAGACATGCTGCCGATTGTGCAGAATAACGGCGGGCCGCTTGCCACGCGCCGCGCCAGCCTTGCGCAATTGCGCAGCGGCATCCTGGGCGACCGCCCACTGCATGTGCGGGATTTCGGTGCGGTTGGGAACGGCACCGCCAATGACGCACCCGCCATCCAAGCGGCCATCAATGCGCTAAAGGCCGCAGGCGGCGGTGTGCTGCAATTCGGCGCCAGGATCTATCGGATCGCCGGTCCCATTGTGATTGATGGCGTTACCGTCATCCTGCAAGGCGCTGGCTTCACCGAAGGCCCCAATGAAGCCAATGGCACCTGGTTCAAGATTGACCAGACCGGCTTCACGCCCTTCACCTTCTCAGGCAGCATGGCGCGCGGTTCCATCGTGCGCGATATCGCCATCCGGCAATACCACAACCAAGCCTATTCCGCGTCCTGGACGCCCACGGATTATGATTACGTCTTCCGCGTGCAGGATTGCCTTGGCGCGGTGGATTTCGAAAACATTCTTCTTGTTGCGGTCAATCGTGGCATTTGGTGCGACAATTCCGGGCGCATGAGCATCAAGCGCTTGCGCGGTCAGGTCTTTACCCGCGGCGTTGAAGTGGACCGCTGCCTTGACATTTGCCGGCTGGAACATGTGCATTTCTGGACCTTCAGCACCGATAACGGCCATGTCGTTACTTGGCAGCAGAATAATCAGGATGCGCTGGTTTTCCGGAAGGTGGATGGCGTTTTTCTGGATGATATCTTCGTCCTTGGCGCGCGTTCCACGCTGCGCTTCAGCCCCTCCGCGTCAGGGGTCACCACCAAATTCTACGGCAGCAATATCTACGCCGATTTCTCGAAATACGGCGTTTGGATTGATGGCAATGACGTGGATGGCCGGATCGCCAATATGACCACGCAAGGGGAGCTCTTCACCGCTGGCGCGCCTGTGCCGATTGCTGGTGCGGCGGGTATTCTGATCGATTCAAACAATGTCAGGCTCCAGATCGCCAACCTTCGCGTGGATGTCGCGGAAAGCAACGCCATCCGCATAAATGGCAGCAATAATCGTCTGGATATCTTCGCCTTCAGGGCGGAGCGCTACAACCGCCTGAATGATGGCTCCGCCGCCATTCATCTGGCCAATGTGACCGTCGGAACACCCAACCAGGTGTATCTTGGCTCCCCCGCCTTGCTCGGCAATGGCAATTCCGGTCCGCTGATCAATGCGAATACCACGGGCTTCGTCGCATCCGCAGCACCGGCAGGGCGCATTGATCGGCCAGGGATCATGATTGGGTCTGAGAATACCGGCGTTTCCCAACCAAGTTCCGGCGTCTTGGCGTTCAGCGCAGGCGGCGCGGAGCTGATGCGCGTTGCGTCAGGCACCACGACGCTGGGCGGTGTGTCAGGCGCCAATGCGTTAACGCTCAGCACCCCTGCAAGCAGTGTCAATCAGCTCACCGTGACAAGCAGCCTAGCGGGCGGGGCGCCAAGCATCGCGGCCACTGGAACAGATGCCAATATCCCGGTCGCGATTTCCGCCAAAAATATCGCACCAGTGCGCTTCAATAGCCGTGGCAATCTTGCCTTTGAAGTAAATGCGGTAGCCACACCCACGAACTTCGTACGCATCAACGGCACGGCAACGGGTACGCCGCCACAGATCACCGCACAGGGCGCGGATGCCAATGTCGCACTCCTACTGCTTGGCAAAGGGACGGGTGCCGTGCAGGCGGGTTCACCGCTGCAACTGCCATCCTTTACGGTCGCAACCCTTCCGCCGGCTGCGTCCTATCCGCGCAGCATGATTTATGTCGCAGACGGCGCCTCCAATAAGCGCCTTGCCATCAGCGACGGCGCCGCCTGGCGCTGGCCCGATGGCGCTGTGGTGTCCTGATCCCTTCAGGGCCGCAGCAGCGGCACAAGCATAATGCCGCCGCGCATTAGCGCGGCGGACATTCCCCAACGCTTCGCCTCCACTTTCTTCAGGAAGACACGCATGACATCGCTCACCGATTACGCGAAGAATCTACTCAGCCGTTCGGCAGTTGGCCGTCGCCCAACCCTGCCCGCCACGGTATTCGTGGCCCTTGGTACGGGCGGGTCAGACGCAACGGGCCTGATTGGGGAACCAAACGGCAACGGCTATGCGCGACAAGCCGTGTTGTTTTTTGGAACCGGTACGCAATCCAACCCCACCGAAATTCGCTTCAATTTCACCTCGCCGCCGGGCACGCTTACCCATATCGGTGTCTTTGATGCGCAAGCCACGGGTAACCCCTTGCTATGGGCCCCACTTGCCACACCCGCTACGCTGAATGTACCGGGTGTTGTGGTTATTCCAGCGAATAGCCTTACGGTGGTTGGCGACTAAAGCCGCCGCCCGCTTCAGCCAAACGTGACTGAAGCGCCGCTTGCACTTCAGCCACAACCGCCGCCCAATCGCCGATATGTTTTTGGCGAAACAACCTAAGGGAAGCATACCAAGGGCTGCCTTGCTGATTGAGCAACCACCGCCAATCCGGATTAAAGGGCAGCAGGACCCAGCATGCGCGGCCCATGCTGCCCGCCAGATGCGCAAGGCTGGTGTCAACCGTGATGATCAAATCCATCTCAGCGACCAGCGCGGCCGTATCCTCAAAATCCTCGATCTCTTCATCGAAAACACGCAAGGCGGGCGCTTGGGAAAGCGCCTGCCGGTCAGTCTCCGGAAGGCCCTTCTGAATGCCGAACCAGGCAGCGGGCCCGCGAATCAATGGCAGAAAATCCGGCACTGCCATGGACCGGTTGCGATCATTGCCATGGCGCGCATTGCCGCGCCAGGCAAAGCCAATCCTTGGCCGATCCGCAATACCAATTCGCGCAGACCAAACGTCACGCCGCGCTGCATCCGCCTGCCACAGGGGTGAGGGTGGAATATTCTGCAAGACGGTGCCAAAGGCGCGCGGCAGGCTCATCAAGGGGCATTGCAGCGTGGCATCAGAAGGCAGTTCACTCACCAAAGCCATGTCCGGCATCACGCGGCGGATCAGCGGTGCCAATTCAGGCTGCACCATCAGCGCTACATGGGCGCCCTTGGCTTGCACAAGCGGCACATAACGAATGAATTGAATTGTATCGCCGAAGCCCTGTTCCCAATGCAGCAGAATGCGCCGCCCCGCCAAATCCTGTGTCCCGGTCCAAAGCGGCAGGCCAAAATCCTGAAAGCCAACAGGAATTTTCTTACGCTTGCGCGCTTCCCAAAGGCGCCAACCTTCAGCCAGATTGCCATTCAGCAGCAGGGTCAGCGCCTTGTTGAATTGCGCATCAGCGAAATCGGGTGCTATTTTCAGTGCACGCTCATAACATTCAAGCGCCGCGGCGTGATTTCCCAGGGCCGCTTCCGCCAAACCCAGATCATTCAAGGCCACAAGATGCCCAGGCGCGGCGCGCAGGCACAGCCGATACGCTTCCAAAGCCTTGGTGTAATCGCCAAGCTGCACATGAACACCAGCCGCATTGTAGTGCGCGGCGGCATTACCTGGATCAAGCCTTACGGCTTCAGCAAAGCTTGCAAGCGCCGCGTCAGATTGCTCAAGGCCAAGCTGCGCAAGACCCTGATTATTCCACGCCTCCGCAAAGCCAGGCGAAAGCGCAATCGCGCGCTCAGCCGCTGCCAAGGCTCGCGCGTGTTCTTCCAAATCCAGCAGTATCGCCGCGCGGTTGCTTTGCGCCGGCGCATAGGAAGGGTTAAGCGCAATGGCCTGATCCAACGCCACCAAGGCAGCGCGCGCATCGCCAAGCTTCTTCAACGCCAAGCCCTTGTTCAGGAAGGCGCCGAAAAACCCTGGCACCAGATCCAGCGCCGCATCGAAATCCTTGATCGCTTCGGCGAGCATACCGCTTTCCATCAGCGCCACGCCGCGATCATTCACGTAATCCGCATTGCGCGGTTCAAGCGCCACGGCGCGCCCCAAAGCGCCGGTTGCTTCCTGATGCCTGCCCAAGGCTTGCAGGCTTTTACCCAAACCATGCAAGGCCGGATGCGCGCGTGGATCAATCGAAGCCGCCTTGCGGAACGCTTCCACCGCATCACGAAAGCCAGCGCCTTCAAACAACGCATAGCCAAGCGTCGCCCAAATCATGGCATTGCGCGGGTCTGCCTGAGTGGCTTTTTTCAGCCAGCGCAGAGCCGCAGGCATTTGCTGGCGTTGCAGGCAGATCACACCAAGAATATGCAGAGCGCCCGGATGGCGCGGCGCGGCACGCAGAATTTGTTCAGCGCCAGCCTGCGCCGCCTCAAGCCGTCCCTGCTGCATGGCCATTTGCACCTGGCCCCAAAGCGCGCCGGGCGGCATCATCTGGCTCGCAACCCCGGTAAGCCGCGAAAGCGCCTCAGCGCCCCGCTGACTGGCTCCGCAATTCGCGCGCGCGCGTCAGAACCTTGTCTTCCAATTCTGCTGCCGTCGCCGTGCTGATCGGCGCGTCCACCCAGCCGCCCGGGCCACGCACCTGGCGGAACAGCGAAATCCTGACGCCGTCAGAACGCAATTGCCGCCCAAGCACATACGCAGTCGCCTTGAAGCGTTCATTGGAAACACCACCCGGCGCGTGCCAATCGGTGATGATCACGCCGCCAAAGGGATCAGCCGATGCAAGCGGCATGAAGGAAAGCGTATCCAGCGTCGCGCGCCAGAGAAACGCATTCACGCCAAGCCCGCCACCACCGCGGCCATCTTCCTGGCCCTTTTCCGTGCCGGCGCCCAGAATGGTGATCCCGCCCGCGCTTCCCTGTGGAGACGTGGCGCGGAGCAAGCGATCGCGCCGGCTATCGGAATTATATTCATCGCGTCCCACCTCTCGGACCTGGGAGGAGGAGTCACCGCTGCAGGCGACCACGAGCAGGCCTAGCGGCAGAAGAAGGGCGTTGCGCGGCGCAAGGAACCAGAGACGAGTTTTCATCATCATCACTGTTTAGCGCATCCCCCCCCGAACTGAAAAGGGAATGTGCAAGGCCACCCCCAGGCCATCAAACCGGCGCCATCAACCGCAACAGGGCCGCAGAAGCCAGCCGCGCCATGGCGTTATCCGCCCGGCTGGTCAGCGCCATGGGCACCCGCAATCCCAGCACAATCCCGGCAGATTCCGCGCCGCCCAAATAGGCCAATTGCTTGGCGAGCATATTTCCCGCTTCCAGATCCGGCACCAGCAGGATATCCGCCTGACCCGCAACCGGGGATTGAATGCCTTTTGCCGCCAGCGCAACCGGGCTGATGGCGTTATCAAAAGCCAGCGGCCCATCCAGCACGCCCCCGGTGATCTGCCCACGCTCAGCCATTTTGCAGAGCGCCGCCGCATCCAGGGTGGCCTGCATCTTGGGTGTCACGGTCTCAACCGCCGCCAGAATCGCGACCTTGGGTGTCGCAATCCCCATCGCCTGCGCCAGCTTGATGGCATTGCGAATGATATCCGCCTTGGCTTCCAGATCGGGCGCGATGTTTACCGCCGCGTCGGTGATGATCAGCGGGCGCGGGTATAGCGGCGCATCCAACACAAAGGCATGGCTCACGCGCCGTTCGGTGCGCAGCCCCGCTTCCTTCGCAATCGCCGCGCCCAGCAATTCATCGGTATGCAGGCTTCCCTTCATCAAGGCCGCCGCACGACCTTCCCGTACCAAAGCCACCGCTGCCTCGGCCGAGGCATGGCTATGTTCCGTGCCAATCAGCGTAATGCCCGAAAGGTCGAGCGATTCCTTGGCTGCAATGGCGCGAATCCGCGCCTCCGGCCCCGTCAGGATTGGCGTGATGAGCCCTTGCTGCGCGGCCAGGATCGCACCGCGCAGGCTTTCCGCATCGCAGGGATGCGCAACCGCGGTCGGGACCGGCGGCAGGGCGCGGCAACGCGCGAAAAGGTCTGCCATTACCTTGCCGGCATGGGGGCCAAGCCCGGTCATTTGCGGCAGCGCGCGTTCTTCGGCGGTGGTGGGGGGCAGCACCTCCACCTCGCCTTCCGCCAGCACCATGCCGCCAGGCCCTGTCACGCGGCAGCCAAGCCGCGCCACGCCCGCCTGATGATCAACATCCAGCACCACCAGGCCCGTGGTCAGCACTTCGCCTTCCGACATGCCGCCGCCGTAGCGTAGGTTTTCGGCAATGATCCGGCTGCCCGGCCCCGGAAAGCGGGTGGTAATCACATGCGCGAGCAAGGCGCCCGCCGCACGCGCCGGCACCACCTTGTCATCCAGCCCGAACAGCACGGAAAAACTCGCGACATTCGCGGCGCTGAGCGTATCCTGCGCTTCAAAGGCTTCGCCGCGATCAAGTTCAGAAAGCGGCTTTGATCGCCTGATCGTGAGCATGAGGACCCGCCTTTTCCATAAGCTAAGTCACCGCCAGCGGCGATGCATCCAAAGCCATTGGCCGGGATATTCCCTGACCCAGGCTTCAATCACCTCGTTCATTTTTTGCGTGGCAGCCTTGATGTCAATCAAGCCTTCCGCATCACGCGGCATTGGGATTTCCTCGGTCAAATCCAGACGAAACCGCCCGCCAGGCAGGCGAATGGCGCGCGCGCCATGCACCGGGCAATCATAGCGCCGCGCCAATTGCGCGAGCAGCGGATTGGCCGCGGCTTCGCGCCCCATGAACATCACGCGCGGCCCTCGCCCGAAGCGCTGATCCACCAGCATGCCGATATGCTGACCCGCTTCCAAAGCCCGCGCCAAGCGTAACGGCGCCCCCATGCCCGCCGGCACCAATACGCCCATGCTATCCTTACGCAGCCTCAGGATTTCCCGCGCCACGGCGGCGTTATTGGGCGTGCGATACAGCACAGCACTGTCAATCCCATGCTTCGCCGCTGCCACTGCCGGCAATTCCCAATTCGCCAGATGCGCGGAAAACACGATGGCGGGCTTGCCATCCTCACGCAGCCTTTCATACAGCGCCACGGTTTCAGCGGAGGCGCTGATGTGCCCGCCCGGCTTCGGGTTTTCGGGATCGAAATCCCAAATCCGATCCATATGGACATATTCGCAGGCGGTGCGGCCCAGATTGTCCCAGGCTTCGGTCAGAATGGCGGCACGCTCCGCAGCAGATTTTTCCGGGAAGGCGGCGGCGATATTATCCCGCCCGATCCGATGCGCCGGCGTAATTGGCCCCAGATTGCGCGCCAGAAAAGCCCCAAGCGCCGGGGCAAGGCGCGGCCCAAGCAGGCGCAAAAAGCCGAAGCCCGCGCGCAGCAAAAGCCCAATCAGGAAATTCATCCGCGCGGCGTGACGCGCTTCACAGCGTCACCACAATCTTGCCAAAGACGCGCCGGCTTTCCAGCCGTTCCAGCCCTTCCGCGAAGCGTTCCAGCGGCACCACCGTATCCAACACGGGCAGAATACCGCGCGACATTTTCGCATAGCCATCGGCGATATTGCGCATGGAAGCGCCAAAGGACCCGAAGATACGCAGCTGACGCCGAAACACCATCATCAGATTGGTTTCCGCCGAAACGCCGGAAGTGGACCCGCAGGTCACCAAGCGCCCACCCATTTTGAGCGAGAGCAAGCTGCCACTCCACGTAGAAGCACCGACATGTTCAAACACCACATCCACGCCGCGCTTGCCGGTGACGCGCCGCGCCACGGTCGGGAAATTTTGTGTTGAGTAATTCACCACATGATCCGCGCCCAAGGCCTTGGCCTTGGCGCATTTCTCATCATCGCCGGCGGTGGCGATTACGGTGCACCCCAAATCCTTGGCGATCCTGACCGCCACCGTGCCAATGCCCGAACCCGCGGCATGGATCAGGATCGTCTCACCCGCTTCCAGCTTGGCATTGTCGAATAGCATGTGTTCGACGGTGGAGAAGGTGATCGGCCCGCAAGCGGCATCTTCGAAGGAAAGCGCATCCGGCACGCGCACCAGAAGCCGCGCATCCTGGTTCATCAGCTCCTGCGCGAAGCCATCCAAATGGAAACCCTTCACGCCGCCAACATTTTCACAAAGATTATCGCGCCCTTCGCGACATGCCTTGCAAACACCGCAAGTCGCCGCGCCATAGGGCGCGACATGATCGCCAATCTTCCAGCCCGTCACGCCCGAACCAACGGCGACAATCTCACCGACCGCTTCCGCGCCCACCGTCAGGGGCAGGTTGCGCTTGGCGAAGGCCATGCCGCGAAAGCCCCAGACATCAATATGGTTAAGCGCCACGGCGCGGATACGAAGCTGCACTTCATGCGCGGCAGGCGGCGGCGGGGGCGCCACGGATTCCAGGCGCAGATCGCGATCACCATGCAGGCGAAGGGCGCGCATCATGGTGCGGCACTCAGCAGCAGGCAGACATTCTGCCCGCCAAAGCCAAAGGAGTTTGACAGCACATGGCGCAAGCCGGAAACCCGCCGCGCCTCATTCGGTACCACATCCAGCCCAAGCGTCGGGTCCGGTTCCATATGATTGATGGTAGGCGGCAGGATCTGATCACGCAGCGTCAGCAGGCTGAAGGCCGCTTCAATCGCGCCGGCGGCGGAAAGCGTATGGCCGATCATGGATTTATTGGAGGATATCGGCGGCGGCGCCTCACCAAATACGGCGCGCATGCCAAGCGCTTCCATCTTGTCATTCTCCGGCGTGCTGGTGCCATGGGCATTCACATAGCCGATATCGGCTGGCTGCAAGCCGGCATCGGCGAGCGCATTCTTCATGGCGCCAATGATGGAAGACCCATCAGGGTTGGACCGCGTGCGGTGGAAATTATCCGCCCTTTCGCCACAGCCACTCACCAACCCAATCACGGTCGCGCCCCGCGCGCGGGCATGGTCCAGATCTTCCAGGATGAGTGCCGCAGCACCTTCGCTCATGACAAAGCCGTCGCGGGATTTCTCAAAGGGGCGCGATGCCTTGGTGGGGTCTTCATTGCGGGATGATAGGGCGGAGAGCAGCGAAAACCGGATCACGGCTTCGGGCTGCACGGAACCATCCGTGCCCAGCGCAATGGCAGATTTCGCCTCACCGCGCTGGATGGCTTCAACACCCAATTGAATGGCGGAAGCGCCGGTGGCGCAGGCAGTGGTGATCGCCATCGGCGCGCCCTTGGTGCCGAAACGCAGCGCCAGCCTTTCGCCGACACCGCCATACAAAAACGTCTCATACAAATCGCGCTGACCAATGCTCGCGACCGAAAGCGCGGCATGGCCAGGCCCACCCGCACGACGTGCCAAGACCACGCGCTGCGGCCATTCCATCTCCACCGGCGGCATGCCGAGCATGAGCGGGCCGTCAAACGCGCCCTCCTTCATGCCAGCTGCAACCAACGCTTCCGCAATCGCGGCAGCGGCCATGCGTTCCACGCGCACCGGCGCGGGCACGGGATCGGCGCCCGCGATTTCTTCCGGCAAATCCACCGTGCCGGCCATGGTGGTTTTCAGATGATCGGTGGCGAAACGACGAATGCGCGTAATGCCGGAAGTGCCCGCCAGCAGCGCTGCCCAATTCTTGTCCAACCCCCAGCCGAGCGGGCTCACGAGCCCAATCCCCGTCACCGCCACCAAGGGGCGGCCCAGATGATCCTTCATGGCGCTTTCTCCAGCAGGGCAAGCGCTTCACCGCGCCATTGGCCGAAGCCGGTCACCAGAATGCGCTCCACCGGGCCTTCTCCCGCATCGGCGGGGTCCATCGCCGGATAGAAACCACCGCGCGAAAGCGCGAGTGCCGCAAGCGCGACATTGGCCGGGAAGCTTGCCTCCACCCCATGCCCAAGCAGGGATGCGCTGCGCCGTACCGGCACGCTGCCCAGCCCGGCCAGGAACGCTTCTTCTTCAAGGCGCGCTTCCGCCACACCGGTCATGCCGGAAATCACGCCAAGGCCGGTTTGTGGCACTGCCATCCCCTGCCAAAGCGCGGCAGCCGCCGCCGCACCGCCGCCACCCGCGCGCTGATGCGCCGCATCGCTTGCAATGCCGCCGATCCGCGCGAGTGCCGTGGCACCGCGCGCGCGCGCATGTTCTGCCGTTTCCAACACCAAAAACGCCGCCATGCCGCCCAGGATCAGCCCGCCCGCTGCACCGCGCGCGGAAACCGGCGCGTAATCGCCCTGCCACAGCACGCCGCCCGGCGCGTATAGCAGCACCATGTCCCAGCGCTGAGACGCGAAAGCGCCACCCACCAAAGCAATCTCGCCGCGCCCTTCTGCCAAGCGCGCAGCCGCGATGCGGATGGCGTCGGCAGCGGCTTCTTCTTCGCCCATCAGCGTGCGCGATGATCCCGTCACGCCATGCACGATCGAGATATTGCCGGCGAGCAGATTGGAAAGCTGCGCCAGAAACAGCGTAGGCCGCAATTCGGTCGCGAGCTTTTCATTCAGCAGCGCGCCGGATGCTTCCGGTGCGGCACTGGTGAGTGCCGCTGTCACCGCCTCATCCACTGCGACGTCACGCTCTCCACCGCCAGCCGCGACAACCAGGTGCATATCGGAAACCAGACCGCGCGCCCCGGCATGGTCAATCGCAAGCCCGGCGGCATAGGTGCCAAGCCGCTGCCAGGGTTCCATCTGGCGCTGATCACCCTTTTTCGGGATTTGCGCATCAAGGCTGAGCGCAGGCAAAGGATGCACCGGAAAGGGCGCGAAGCTAGCTGCATCCACCACGGGCTTGGCGCCATTGTTCAGCGCTGCCCAATGCGCGTCAGGCCCTTCACCCAAGGAAGATACCAGCCCAATCCCGGTAATGACGACATCGCGCCTTGTCATAGCAGCCCCAATTCCCGGCCCCGCCCGCGCATGGCTTCTGCCAATTCCGGCGCGGGGTAATCCATGATGCGGAAGGTCAGCTCCGCATCGGTGATGCGCTTGCCATCGGCTTCGATCCGCGTTTCGGTCACCGCGAAGCCTGATCCATCATGCAGGCGCTTGGCATGCACGCGCACTGCCGTGCCGGGGCCGATGAAGCTGCGGAACTTCGCTTCCTTCACCGCCATCAGAAAGGGCATGCGGGCAAAACCCATCAGATCAAGCAGCAGCCAGCCGGAAGCCTGCGCCATGGTTTCCACCAATAGCACGCCAGGCATCAACGGATGGCCGGGGAAATGCCCTTCAAATACCGGGGAAGCATCCGGGATGCGGCTTTCCACAATGATGGTATCGCCTTCGCGCGATGCCACCCGATCTATCATCTGGAAGTATTCCAGGCGCATCGCGTCAGGGATCCGTGGTTTCGGTGGCGCGCGGCT
>CAMCZJ010000012.1 GCA_945886995.1 Asaia bogorensis | reverse complement strand
CGAGACCTTTGATTTCGGCCCGGTTTCCCCACGCGGCTTGAAGCCTTCCGCCTACCCCATGACCGGCAAAATGAAGGCGGATCTGTTTACCTGGCCGGAAGTGCTGGAAGACCGCAATGTGCATGGCCCGCTTTCCTTCGCCATTCCATCGGCCGTTGCCGGCTACTTGGAATTGCATGGGCGCCATGGCCGCATGCCGATCAAGGATGTGCTGGCGCCGGCGGTGGCGCTTGCCAGGCGCGGCCTGGCGCAGGATTGGTTCACCACACTGAAGGTGGCCAATTCCGCTTCCGTGCTGAAGCTTTATCCGGAATCGGCGCGCATCTATCTGCCGGGCGGGCTGCCGCCTGTGGCGCCGTATCAGGGCTCGCCGGGCTTCTTCCCGCAGGGCAATCTGGCCGCGACTCTGGAACGCCTGGCGCATGCGGGGCTGGCTGATTTCTACACGGGCGATATCGCCGCTGCCATCGCCGCCGATTGCAAGGAAATGGGCGCCTTTGTGAGCGCCGAGGATTTGGCCAACTGCAAGGCGCGCGTGCTGCCTGCACTTGAAGCGGCTTGGCGTGGCAAGCGGTTGTTCCTGGCCAATGGCCTGACCGCCGCCCCCACATTGATGCGCGTGCTGGAAGGCATGAAGGATGCTGATTTCTCCGGCGCTGCGCCTTCCGCTGGCTGGTATGCACAATTGGCGCGTGTGATGCGCGCGGCCTATGCGGAACGCTTGGCGGGGCTTGGGGATGCGGAACCGAAAGCGGCTGAGTCCTGCACCACTCATCTGACGGTGGCCGACAAGAACGGCATGATGGTCGCCATGACGACCACGCTGCTGTCCAGCATGGGCAGCCGCGTGGTGCTGCCGAAATCGGGCGTGCTGATGAACAACGGCGTCATGTGGTTCGACCCGCGCCCCGAAGCCGCCAATGCGCTGGCGCCGGGCAAAAGGCCGCTGACCAATATGTGCCCTGTTATTGCTGCCGAGGGTGACAAGCCCGTGATTGCTACGGGCGCTTCCGGCGGGCGGCGCATCATGGCATCTGTTTTCCAGATGCTGTCCTTTGTTTCCGATTTCGGCATGGAACCGGAACAGGCCGCGCATCATCCGCGCCTTGATGTTTCCGGCCCTGAGGGTGTCACCGCCGATATCCGACTTGGTGCGGAAACCCTCGCGGCGCTGGCCGCCGAGGATGACGTGACGGAAGTGGAACACGCCGTACTGCCGGTGAATTTCGCCTGCCCCAACCTGATCCGCATCGGCGCGGATGGGCTGCGCACCGGCATTACCGATGCGATGAGCCCCTGGAGTGCCGCCATCGCCGAAGCGTAAGCGGCGCGCCGGCTGATTTAAGCCGCTGGTTATGACCGCACCGCACGCCAGACCGCTTCTGGCGTGATCGGCATATCAATATGCGCAACCCCCAGCGCATCACAAACCGCTGAGATAATGGCGGGCGGTGCGCCGCATGCCCCGCCCTCACCGGCGCCCTTCACGCCAAGATCATTGGATAGGCAAGGCACCACATTCAGATCAAGGTTGAAGGAAGGCGCATCACCGGCGCGTGGCATGCAGTAATCCTGGAAAGTCGCGGTCAGGAATTGGCCGCTTTCCGGATCATATTGCGCATGTTCCAGCATGGCCTGGCCAATGCCAGCCATGATCCCGCCATGGCATTGGCCATGCACCAGCATGGGGTTGATCGGCACGCCGACATCATCCACCGCCGCGTAATTGGCGATGGTGACTTCGCCGGTTGTGGGATCAATCTCCACCTCCGCAACATGGCAGCCATTGGGGAAATTGCATTCCGTGTCGCGCGTGTAAGTCAGTTGTTCGTCAAGGCCCGGCGTTTCACCTGGTGGCAGGCGTGCCGGGTCATGCGCGGCGGCGATCACAGCCGGCCAGCTTGTGGCGATATCCGTCCCAGCCACGCTGAAGCGGCCATTGAGGAATTCGATATCGGCCACCCCCGCTTCCAGCAGATGCGCGGCGATGCGCTTGGCCTTTTCAACGATCAGCGTCGCAGCACGGCTGGTGGCGACACCGCCCATTTGCGAAGAACGCGATCCACCCGTGCCACCGCCCTTCAGCACCACATCTGAATCTCCCTGGATCAGATCAATGGCATCAAAAGGCAGGCCAAGCTTTTCCGAGAGGATTTGCGCAAAGGCCGTTTCATGCCCTTGGCCATGGCTGAACGTGCCGACCGTGAGCTTCGCGCGACCTTCGGGCGTAAGGGCCACACGCGCCCATTCAAAGGGCTGCCCGCCTGATGCTTCAATGAAATAGCCAAGGCCAATGCCGCGCAGCTTGCCGCGCTTGGCAGCTTCCGCACGACGCGCGGCAAAACCCTGCCAATCGGCCAAGTTCAGCGCCATATCCTGGGTTTCTGCGAAGTGGCCGGAATCGATCACGTTGCCGGCGACATTGCGATAAGGGATTTGATCCGGGCGGATGTAATTCCGCCGGCGAATTTCTTCCCGCCCAATGCCGAAAGCTGCCGCGCCTTGGTCAAACAAGCGTTCCAGCACATAGGCGGTTTCAGGCCGGCCAGCGCCGCGATAGGCATCTGTCGGCACTGTATTGGTGAACACGCAGCGCACCTGCACATTCAATGCCTGAAGGTCATAGACTGTGCCATTGATGCGCCCACCCGCCATGGTGGGCACGCGCGGGCCGAAATCGAGCAAATAGGCACCCATGGCGGCAAGGGTGCGAATACGCACGCAAATCGCCTTGGCGTTTTCATCAAACGCCATTTCAGCATGCGTCACATGATCCCGCCCATGCGGGTCTGACAGGAAAGTCTCGGTCCTGCCCGCGCGCCACTTCACTGGCCGGCCAAGCTTGCGCGCCGCCCACAGCACCATGGCACTTTCCGGAAAAAGCTTGCCGCGCAAACCAAAGCCGCCACCAACATCGGGCGAAATGACACGGATTTTATCAAGCGGCACCTTGAAGACCAGCTTCGCCAGATTGTCGCGCACCTTGACCGCGCCTTGGGATGGCGAAACCAGCGTCCACCTCTCCCCATCCCAATCGCCGAGCGCCACACGCGGTTCCATGGGATTGCCGACCACGCGATTTTGCACCAGATCAACCGAGACGATACGCGCGGCACGGGTAAAAGCCTCATCGGCTTCCGCAGCCCGGCCACTATCCCAATGAACGCAAAGATTGCTGCCCTGGTCTTGCCAGATCACCGGCGCGTCGGCATCAAGCGCCCTGCCGGTTTCGGTGATGTTGGGCAGGGTTTCATAGTCAATCTGGATCAGCTCGGCGGCATCCATTGCCTGATCGCGGGTTTCGGCGACCACCAGCGCGACCGGGTCCCCCACATAGCGCACGCGTTCGGTTTGCAGGATATGGCGTAAGGGGGCGAAAAGCGGCTTATCCTTGCCGGGCACTTCCACCTGCACCGGCAGCGCGCCAATGCCATCGGCGATGGCGTCATGCCCGGTCAGCACCGCCACCACGCCAGGGGCGGCGCGCGCTTCGCTGATATCCATGGAGATGATGCGTGCATGGGCGTGCGGTGAGCGCAGCACCACCGCATGCGCCTGGCCCGGGCGGTTCATGTCATCCGTATAGGTGCCCCGCCCTGTCAGCAGCCGTACATCTTCCTTGCGCCGTACCGGTTGACCAATGCCAAACTTATCCATGACCTACTTCCCCGTTATTTCCTGCAAAGCCTGTTCGATAGAGGTGATGCGCGCCACGGGGCGCAGCCCTTCAATCGCTGCCTGATGCACGGCTGATGAAAACGCCGCGCAGCCATCTTCCAACACTATGACTTCAAATTCCCGCACATGCGCACCGCGCACGGTGGAAGCCACACCGCCATTGGTGACAATGCCCGCAACCAATAGCTTGCGAATGCCGGCCTTGCGCAAGGCCCATTCCAGGCGCGAATTCCAGAAAGCATCATAGCCGATTTTCTCGACCATCAGATCGGATGGCGCCAATTCATCCACCAAAGCCTGACCCCAAGATGCCGGCGCGAAATCCCCCTTGCGCAAAAAGGGCCGCATTTGTTTCAGGTGCTCCGCGATGAAGGGCTCGCCGCCCTTACCCGGCACCAAAGTGAAATGGGTGGAGGCGATCCAACCGCCCTTTGCGCGCATCGCCTCACAAAGCGGCGCGAGGCGTGCGGGCAGCGCTGCGATGCTGACATCGCTTTGCCCGCCGCGCGCATAAGCACCCTTGGGGTGGATGAAATCATTCTGCAAATCACAGAGCAGCAATGCGGTTTCAGTGATTGGAATGGCGCCTGCCATGGTCACGCCCTTTCGATAATCAGATTGCCAAAGCGATCCACCCGCGCAACCAGGCCAGGATCCACCACCACAGTTGCATCAGGTTGTTCCAGAATGGCGGGGCCGGGGATTTCCGTGCCCACCTGCAGTTCAAGCCGTGCATAGATGCGTGCTTCATGCCGGGCACCATCAAACCAAACCGGCCGCACACCACGCGCTGCTTCTTCAAGGCTTGCATCCGCGCCGGGCGCGAGTGCGGCCAGATCAAAAGCCGGGCGCCGGCCAATCGCGGCACTGCGCAAGGACACAATCCTGACCGGCAATCCGGGCAGCAAGCGGCTGAAGGCGCGCTGATAGGCGGCTTCAAAGGCTTTGCGCACAATATCGCGCGTCACGCCGGTGCTATTGCCTGCAATGGTCACGGGCAGCGGCACAGCCACGGTATGCGTCTGACCCGCGTAATGCATATCCAGCGTGAAGACGGTTTCAATCGCCTCCACCGGCAGGCCGGCATCACGCACCACCGCGACCGCAGCATTTGCTTCGCGCACCAGATGCGCATCAAGTGCGGCGGCATCCAGCGTATCCAGATCCAGGTTCAGCGTGCGCACCTGATCATGCCGCACATCGGCGATGATGCAGCCAAGCGCGGAGGTAACACCCGGAAAACGCGGCACCAGCGCGGCCTTCAGCCCAACCTCAGTGAGCAGCGCACCGACATGCAAGGCGCCACCACCACCGAAGGGCAGCGCCACGAAACGCGCGGGATCAAGCCCGCATTCAATGGAAACAAGCCTTATGGCACCTGCCATTTTCGCGTTCGCCACGCGCAAAATGGCCTCAGCCGCCGCCATGGCATCCAGCCCCAAAGGCGCGCCGACATGCTGTTCAATCGCGGCCCTCGCTGCCGCTACATCAAGGCTGGCCAGCGCACCACCAATCGGCCGCGCGGCATTGATGCGGCCGAGCACAAGATTCGCGTCCGTCAGTGTTGGGCGATCATTGCCTTGCCCATAGCAGACCGGCCCAGGGCGGCTGCCGGCGCTCTCCGGCCCCACTTGCAGCAAGCCACCGCGATCCACTGCCGCAATGGAACCGCCCCCCGCACCAATCGTGGTGATCTCAATCATTGGGGAGCGGATGACCAGGCCGAAATCAATCGTGACCTGCGCCGCCAATGCCATCTGCCCATCAGCAATCAAGGACACATCAAAGGAAGTACCGCCCAAATCGCAGGTAATCACATGGCTAAAGCCGGCGGCCTTGGCGATGGCGCCGGCCGCAATCACCCCCGCAGCCGGGCCGGACAGCGCCGTGCGCGCGGGAAAGCGCCGTGCGGTGGCGGTGGACATGATCCCACCATTGGATTGCACAATATGAAACCGGCCACCAAAGCCTTCTTCAGCAAGCGCGCCTTCCAGCTTGCCAAGATAACCCGCGACAAGTGGCTGCAAATAGGCATTGAGTGCGGTGGTCGAAGCACGCTCAAACTCGCGTATTTCCGGCAGGATTTCGGAAGAAACCGAAACATGCGGATTGGGCCAGATGCGCCGCACGGCTTCCGCCGCCGCCTTTTCATTCGCGGGATTGGCATAGGCATTGATGAAGATAATGGCGCAGGCTTCCGCCCCCGCGGCCAGCAATTGCCGCGCGGCTGCCTCCACCGCCGCGATATCAACCGGCGTGTGGATGCTGCCATCAGCCAGGCAACGTTCCGGCACTTCCAGGCGCACATCACGGTCAGCTATTGGTTGGAATTCGCCCCAAAGCCCCCAGGTATGGCGGCGATCTCGGCGCCGCATCTCCAACACATCGCGAAAACCCGCCGTGGTGATAACGCCAAGCTTGGCACCCTTTCGCTCAAGCAGCGCGTTGGTGCCAACGGTCGTGCCATGCACCACCGCCGCCATGCCGCTAGCACCGCCCAAGGCGCGCAATCCGGCGAGGAAGCCTGAAGCCTCATCGCCGCGCTGGCTTGGCACTTTCGCGGTCTGAAAAATGCCCGTCACAGGATCGAACAGAAACAAGTCGGTGAAGGTGCCACCGACATCAACGCCGACAATCGCACCACTCATGATGCGCGGCTTCCATAATCGCGCGCGGCGGCTTCGGCGCTGACATAGCCAAGGCGGATATCACGCGCGATGGCATGCAAGGGCCGCGCAGCGGGATTACCCCAACCGCCACCGCCAGGTGTTTCAAGCCGCACACGTTCACCCTGGCCGATGGAAACACCGACAATCTTGCTCGCCATCGGCGGTGTCTCACCCGCGCTGCCCCAGGTGAAGCGATTGAGCGCGCCATCCGCACCACCTGCCACACCGAAAGGCGCGAAACGCCCGCGTTCACCCAGCAAGGCCACTTCCGTGCGCCCCGGGGCAAGCGCTTCAATCTCATACACAGCGCCAACGCCACCGCGATGTTCGCCCGCACCACCACTATCAGGGCGCAGCGCCCATTGCGTGAACATGACCGGATAGGCCGCTTCCAGAATTTCAACCGGCGGGATCGTCGCGGTCGAGATCGGGTTATTCGCGTGATGCAAGCCATCGGTTGCAGGGTTGCCACCAAGCCCGCCACCGAAGAAGGAAAACATCACCCAGCGCGTGCCGTTATCGCGCTGACCGGATAGCGCCAGCGCATTGATGGTGCCGAAAGGTGCCGCCGTTGCCGTGGCAGGACGCGCCTTGCCCAGCGCACCGAAAATCACGCCAATCAAGCGCAGGATAGTTTCGGTATAGCCCGCGACCGGGCGCGGCGCTTCCGCACCCAGCAAGGTCGTCGGCGGCGCAATGACTTCCACCGGACGCAAAACGCCAGCATTGGCCGGCACATCCGGGAAAGCGTGTTTCAGCGCGACATAACAGGCCGCCACGGTCGTCGCGATGGAAATATTGAGCGGGCCCGCACAAGGTGGCGAGGATCGCGACATATCCAAGGTCAGCCGATCACCCGCGATGGTCAGGTCAAGCGCAATGCGCAGCGCCTCATCCTTCACGCCGTCATTATCCAGGAAATCATCAAAGCTGTAGCGCCCATCAGGAAGTGCCACGATTTCGGCGCGCATCAGCGCTTCCGCGCGATCTGCCAATTGCCCGAAGGCCGCGGCAATGCGCGCATCGCCATAATCATCCAGCAATTCTATCAGGCGCTTTTCACCAAGATCGAGCGCATTCAACTGCCCGTTCAGATCGCCCCAATTGGATTGCGGCACGCGCGAATTGGCGGCCAGAATATCCAGAATATCCTGCTGCATTTGCCCGGCGCGGATGAGCTTCACGGGCGGGAAGCGCACACCTTCCTGATGGCTGTCTGTCGCGCGCGGATTGTAATTGCCGGGCACATTGCCGCCGATATCCAGCCAATGGCCAACACTCGCCACCCAGCAGAACAACTTGCCAGCGCGGAAAATCGGCCGCACCAGGCGGAAATCATTCAAATGCGTGCCGCCATCATAGGGGTCATTGAACAGGAAGGTATCACCTTCCTGCAACCCGCCTTCCGCCGCGACTTTGCGAATGACGGACCGCACCGCGAAGGACATGGCGCCGACGAAAATCGGCAAGCCCTTAGTGCCCTGCACCAAAGTATCGCCAGTAATCGCATCATAAACGCCATGGCAGGCATCGCGCGCTTCGGCGATGATGGGGTTGAAGGCGCTGCGATAGAGCGTGGCATCCATCTCATCGGCAATTTGTTCAAGCCGGCCCTTCAGCACTGCCAAAGTTACGGCATCAAGACGCGCAGATACGGGTTCGGTCATCTCACAATCCAAGATAGCTGCGGCGCAATTCTGGATCGGCGGCAATGTCGCGCGCCGCGCCGCTGAGCGTAATCACACCATTTTCCAGCACATGCGCCTGATCCGCCACTTCCAGGCTTTGCGCCACATTCTGTTCCACCAGCATGATGGTGAGCCCATCCGCATGCAGGCGCCGGATCAGTGTAAACATTTCCTCGACCAGCAAAGGCGAAAGGCCGAGCGATGGTTCATCCAGAATCAGAAGCTTCGGTTCCGCCATCAGCCCGCGCCCGATGGCGAGCATTTGCTGTTCTCCACCTGAAAGCGTGCCGGCAGCCTGACGTGTTCGCTCCGCCAGGCGTGGGAAAATGCCAAAGACGCGTTCCAGATTACGCGCACGATTGGCGCGCGCACGGCGATAGGAACCCAGTTCCAATACTTCCCGCACATTCAGGTTCGGGAAAATCTTGCGTCCTTCCGGCACATGAATAAGGCCAAGTGCCACGATATCAGCGGGCGAAAGCGCGGCAAGGCTCTGCCCGGCGAAGCGAATTTCCCCGCCGCGCGGGCGCACTACGCCGCTGATGGTCATGTTCAGCGTCGTCTTGCCCGCACCATTGGCGCCGAGCACCGCCACCAGCGCGCCTTCCGCCACACTCAAATCAATGCCGCGCAGGATCAGGGTTTCGCCGTAGCCCGCTTCAAGCGATTTAACTTCAAGCATGGCCGGCCAACCTTTGCGCGGCCCCAGGGCCAAGATAGGCCTCAATCACTGCGGGATTGCCGACCACCTCTGCGGCCTCGCCAGAGGCGATGATCCGCCCGCCGGAGATCACATGCACATGTTCACAAAGGCTCATGACCGCCTGCATCACATGTTCAATCATCAGAATGGTGACACCACCCGCGCGAATATCCTGCAATACCGGCAGAAAATCGCGAAGCTCAGAAGGATTCAACCCCGCCAATACTTCATCCAACAACAGAATGCGCGGGCGCGTGGCTAATGCGCGCGCCACTTCCAGGCGCTTACGCCCTGCGACCGTCAGCGCTGCCGCGGGTTTGTCGAGTTGCGGGCCAAGGCCAAGGCGTTGGCCTACTTCTTCCGCCAGTGCCAGGGCATCGCGGCGCTTGGGCAGGCGCAAGAAGGCACCGACAGCGATATTCTCGCGCACGGAAAGCCCCGCAAAGGGCTGCACAATCTGAAAGGTGCGCGCCAGGCCAAGCTTCGCCAGATCATGCGGCTTGCGCCCGGTGATCTCCTCACCATCCAGCAACACCAGCCCAGCGCTTGGCTGTTCAAAGCCGGCGATCATGGCGAAAAGCGTGGTCTTGCCGGCACCATTCGGGCCGATCAGCCCGGTGATCGAGCCTTCCCGCACATCGAAAGTCGCCTCCGACACTGCAGTCAGCCCGCCGAAGCGCTTGGTCAGGTCGCGCACTGCCAGGAAGGCGGGATCCCTGCCCTGCCCTGTCATGGCGCCCCCTTGCCGCGCCAGCGCGCGGCCAAAAGCCCCGGGATACGATGCAACGGAAAGCGCACCACTAGGATCAGCAACACACCGAAAATGATCAGATCAAGGCCTGGGATTTTGCCGATCAGCATTTTGGTGCCCTCACCGAGGCCTTGTAGGATCAGCGCACCAATCAGCGGACCAAATACCGTACCCGCGCCGCCAATAATGGGCGCCAGCAAAGCTTCCACCGAAATCCAGGTGCCGAAGGCGATATTGCTGTCAATATAAAGGAAATACTGCGCATAAAGCGCGCCCGCCGCACCGGTGAGTGCAGCCGATAGGCTGATGGTACGCAGTTTCACCGCCAGAATATCCACACCAAGTGCTGCCGCCGCTGCCTCGTTTTCTCGCACCGCCACCAACTGCGCGCCCAGCCGGCTTTTTTCCACGGCGAGCGTAATCAGCATGGCAAGCGCGAGCAGCACCGCACCCAGGATCAAGAAGCTCGACCGATCAGCGAATTGCAGATTGCCGGCGCCGAGATTGAGGCTGATCAGCAAGCCTGCCGCACCACCCGTGATCTCGGTCGCATTGGCGAGAATCCTCAGCACCTCCGCAAAGGCAAGCGTGACCAGCGCGAAATAGGAACCGCGCAACCCAGCGCGAAACACCATGGCACCAATCGCATAGCCATGCAGCGCGGCGGCGGCGATGCCGAAGGCCACCGCCGGATAGGCATTCACGCCAAAGCGTTGTTGCAGAATGGCACTCACATAAGCGCCCATGCCGAAAAACGCGGCGTGCCCGAAGGAATATTGCCCACCATAACCGCCGAGCAGATTCCAGCCCTGCGCTGCAATCGCCAGAATCAACGTAAACACCAGGAAATTCAGCACCACATTGCTGGTCACGAACAAGGAAACCAGCACAGCGCAGATCAGAAAGCCCAGAATGGGCAGGGTTTCGCGGGCGGTCATGCGCGCGCCCCGAAAAGCCCGGTTGGGCGCAGCAGCAACACCAGGATGAAAATCAGGAAAATCCCGATCTGGCCCAGGCTATCGCCGAAATAAAGACCGCTCAGGCTTTCCACCACACCAATGAACAGCCCGCCCAGCAGCGCGCCTGTCACACTGCCCATACCGCCCAGCACCACAATGGTGAAAGCCACCAGCACAAAGGCATTGCCAACGCGGGGCGAGACATAGAAGGAAGGCAGCAAAAGACAGGCCGCGATGGCAAGGCAAGCGGTGCCGATGCCAAAGGTCACGGCATAAATATGTGCGACATCAATACCAACCAAGGCAGCGCCGGTGCGTTCTTTCGCCACTGCCCGAATGGCGCGCCCAGTATCGGTGCGCGTCATCAGCACAAACAAAAGCAAGGCCACCAGCAGCGTCACGCCAAAGCCGATCAGCCGCGGCAAGGAAAGCAGCACATCGCCAAGCTCCACCATGGACATGGCATAGGGCACGCGGATGGTCATGGTATCGGAACGGAAAATCGCCAGCATGGCGTTTTCGATGATGATCGAAAGGCCAAGTGTCACCAGCAGCATATTGGAATCATCGCCACGGCTGGCGGGGCCAATCACCAGGCGCTGCACCAGATAGCCCAACACGAAAAACAAGCCCGCCAGCGGGATCATCGCAGCGTAGGGGTCCAGCCCAAAGGCGCCATGCGCGACATAGGCCGCGTACATGGCAAGCGTCAGCAGCGCGCCATGGGCGAAGTTGATGATGTGCAGCACGCCGTAAACCAGCGTGAGCCCCAAGGCCACCAGCCCATAGACAGCCCCCATCAGAAGGCCGTTTGCCACGGCCTCCAGCAGAATTTCGGGCGGGTAGCCCATTTCAGCCGGTGACGGGATAGATCGGCTGAGCGTCCGCAAAGGCGCGCGGGAAGATCACCTTGATATCGCCGTTCTGCACCTGCGTATTCACCGGCACACCGCCCTGGTTCTGGCCATTGACGAATTGCGTCGGGCCATAGGGCATGATGTGGCTCTCAAAAGCCGGGCCCGTTGCCGCCAGCGCTTGGATCAGCGCTGCGCGATCCGCACGACCCGCGCGTTCCAGCGCATCGGCGAATAGCATCACAGCGGAATAATTCAGCGGCACATTATACAGCCAGAAGCGCCCCTGCGCTTCCACGCGCCGGCGCAGATCAGCGGTCTTTGGCTTGCGCGGATCGGCCCAATGATTGCAATCCATTACCAGATTGGCAGCTTCCGGGAATTCCCGCACGAAGCGGAAATTGGAAGCCGCGCCATTCAGGATGCAATAAATCCCCTTCGGGCGAATGCGCCGCTGCTGCAAGGTTTGCGACAGCAACACGAATTCCGCGTAATAGGATGACGGGATGATCAAATCAGGATTGAGCGCCCGAATACGCAGCGCCACATTGGACATATCGCGCGATGGTGTGGGGTGAGAGATTGTCTCCAGCACCTGAAAGCCGCGCTTCGGCAATTCCGCATTCAGCAGCCGCGCCATGCCGGACCCGAACAGCCCATCTTCGTGGACAATCACCGCAGTGCGGGAAGGCTTGCCGGCGGCATCATTGATGGCAACCAGATTATCCAAAGCCGTCGCCGTTACGGTGCCAAAGCCAGGCCCGAAGCGGAAAGTATTCGTCAGCCCGCGTGAGACGATCTGATCCGAAACACCCACATCCACGATATAAGGAAGGTCATAGCGCGATGCGGCCTGGGAAGCGGCCAGGCAGATCGGGCTCGCGAAACCGCCCACAATCGCCAGCACGCCTTCGGCCTGCATTTTCTCAACTTCGGCGACGCCACCATCGGGGGTGGAACGCGCATCACCGAACACCATTTCAATCGGGGCACCACCCAGCGCCTTGATGCCGCCGCCCGCATTGATATCGGCAATGGCAAGCTCCGCGCCCAGGCGGCCATATTCGCCATCCTGCGCCAGCGCGCCGGTGACGGGCTGGATGATACCAAGCTTGATGGCGCGCGGCTGCGCCTGCGCAATCGCGGGTGCTGCGAGCAAGACAGGCGCTACCAGCAGCGCCTGCCGCCGTGAAAGGGCGATCTGAGACATTGGAAACTCCCCTGTTATGACCGAAAGATGGTCATGCCCCAGGCTTTGCCAATGGGCCAGGGGAATTTGCAATGTCAGCGCTTTTAGCGCCGCGCGGTGCTCGCACTCCGTGGCGGGGCGGCGGCAGCAGCCGCGCCACAATCCGGCGCTTCCAGGGGTTGGATAATGTTCTGGTTGATGGAGAACTGAGCCAATTCTCCAGGACGCAACGCCTTCACCTGATTCAGGATCACCTCGGCATCGCGGCAGAAAAAAGACCCGCCGCGCACGGCATCCAAGGCATGATCCTGGGATATATTGGTGTAGTATTGATCAAACCGGGTCTGCCCCGCCCCGCCATGCGCGCGGCGGAAATAGCCTTGCAAAACATCATGCGCGGCTTTGAGTTCGCCCCGATTTGGTGTCCGGAAATCATTGCTGACCCGTGTTTCGACTTTGCACTGCAGCGCCATGACAGCCATGAAGCTGTTCAGCGCCCAGGTATCGGCGGCCTTTCTTTCCTCAGGCCGCAGGCAGGTGGCCGCAAAAGCAGGGCCGGCAACCAGAACCGGCAGCATCGCCGCCATCAGCAAGCGCTTCAAACCCATGGAAAACATCCTCTCACAAAAAAGGGGCAGCGAATCCGCCGCCGCACAAAACCCCGAGCTGTCTATAAGACCCTGCCAGCCCGATGGGAACTACAACCGTGATCACGCCGCGCGGGGTTTTAAGCGCGCCAAGCCCTTCTGGAAGCGGGCATGATCCGCCAAGCGCCGATCCAGAAAATCCAGCGCGGATTCCAACCCATCCGCCCGCCCACTCAGCCAAAAGGCCAAGGTAGCGCTATAGATGGCGGCCAGAGTTGCGCGGCGTGTGTACCAGGAAAAATCAGCAGATTTATCGCCCGCCGCATACCAGATGGCGCTGACGCTGCGCGCCAGGCTGCGCGCGGCAATCGGCGCATTCCAGGGCATAGCCAGTAAGGAAAGCGCGGCGCGGAGCGCATCGCGGTGCGGTTCGGCCGCTTCCAGCCGGGCCTTGATCAGGAACCGTACGCGTTCATGGGTACGCATCCCGGTCAGATCAGCGGCAAGCCCCGCAGCTTCCATGCGCCGGTCGGCCAAATCTATCCAAGCCTCAATGGCCGAAATGGCGCCGCGCGGGAACATCCATTCGGCATCCTCTGGCGCCATGCCGGCATCGCGCAGCCCCTCGGCAATGGCGCGGCCCTGCCAGCCATAAAGCGGTACCAGCGGCAAAATGGCGTCCAGCGCGGCATCCCGCGCATCACGATCCGGTCCGGCTTCCATCATGGCTTTTGCCTTTCATTTTCAACGGGTTTCGGCGGGTTGAACCGGGCCAATTCCTCAACAAACCCAAGCCGAGACAAATCCGTCATACGCATAGGGTACAGGATACCTTCCAGATGGTCATATTCATGCTGCATGACCCGCGCGGCCATGCCGGCGGCTTCGCCTTCAATCACTGTGCCCGCGATATCCTGCCCGCGAAAGGTGACCCGTGCTGGCCGAAGCACCGCCCCGCGGAGCCCGGGGATGGAAAGGCAGCCTTCCCAGGCTTCCTCGACCCCTTCCCCCACCGGCTGGATTTCCGGGTTGAACAGGGCGGAATACCCGCCCGCCGCCGTGCGCCAGATAAAAAGCCTAAGGGAAACATGTACTTGCGGGGCGGCCAGCCCAAGCCCGCCAATATCTTCCAGGGTTTCGACCATATCGGCGACCAGGCGGCGCATCTCGGGCACCGTCGGGTCCGCCACTGCCTCGGCCCGTTGCAGCAGCACGGGATGGCCCAGCCGGGCGATTTTCAGAATGGCCATGACATTCACGCGACAAGGTTGAGCTTTTTATATAATTAGCCTGAAAAAGGCTTGAAAGGGGCTTCCGGCGCGGCGAATCATCGTGCTAGAAGCTTTATTTCTGGACGGGCACTGGGTAACCGGCTGCGCGTCTTTTGCTTTGAACCAGCGATCCATGAAGGGGGTTGTGCCGCGTGCAAGTCGTCGTTCGTGATAACAATGTTGATCAGGCGCTGAAGGCGCTCAAAAAGAAATTGCAGCGCGAAGGGGTCTTCCGTGAAATGAAGATCCGCCGCCATTACGAAAAGCCGTCTGAGCGCCGCGCCCGTGAAGCCGCGGAAGCAGTTCGTCGCGCCCGCAAGGTTGAGCGCAAGCGGATCGAACGCGAAGGCTTCTGATTACCCTTTTCCAGGGTTTTTGATTGCAATCCGCGGCACGGGGCAACCCGTGGGCCGCGGTTTTGAATTTTTGGCGTTATAAGCGCGCGGCCAAACGCCGGGCCAGAATATACCCAAGCACCCCACCCAAGGGTGCCGCCGGCAAAGCGAGCAGCCAGCCGGCATGGGAACCGGCGACCACCAGGGCCAAGCCCGCATAAAGCAGTAAGCCGCCCACCAGGCTGCCCACCACACCGGCCGTCAGGCCAAGAACCAGAATGTCTTCTCGGGATACGCTCATGCCACCGGGGATGGGGCCGGGCGCGCGGTTTGACAAGGCCTAAGGCGCGGAATATCACGCGCACTCTTTCCGGGAATGTGGACGGGCCTTCGGGGTCCGCGCCCGCCCTGGCCAGCCGGCCTGGGACTACCGGGACAACAAGGCCCTGATGGGCATAGCAAGAAAGGCCATCGCATCCGCGATGGAGTTTGCGCATGACGAAGCGCGCTGAAAGCAAGTACAAAATCAATCGCCGTCTTGGCGTGAACCTTTGGGGCCGTGCGAAATCGCCGGTCGCCAAGCGCGAATATGGCCCCGGTCAGCATGGCCAGCGCCGCAAGCAGAAGCCGACCGATTTCGGCGTGCAGCTGATGGCGAAGCAGAAGCTGAAGGGTTATTACGCGAATATCGGCGAAAAGCAGTTCCGTAAGTATTATGAAGAAGCCGTGCGCCGTAAGGGCGACACTTCCGAAAACCTGGTGGAATTGCTGGAACGCCGCCTGGATGCGGTGATCTATCGCATGAAGCTGGCCGTAACCCCCTTCGCCGCGCGCCAATTTGTCAATCACGGCCATGTGCTGATCAATGGCAAGCGCCTCAATATCCCGTCCTATTCCGTGAAGAATGGCGATGTGATCGAGGTGAAGGAAAAGTCGAAGCAGCTTACCGCTGTGCTCGATTCAACGCAGAGCACGGAACGCGATGTGCCGGAGTATCTGGAAATTGATCACCGCGCGATGAAGGGCAAATTCCTGCGCGCGCCGAAGCTTTCCGATGTGCCCTATCCGGTGCAGATGGAACCCAATCTGGTGGTGGAATTCTACAGCCGCTGATTGGCGTTTATTTCCGCGTGTTTCAAAGCCGGGGCCTTCGGGTTCCGGCTTTTTCGTATCTGCGCCGCATTGCCGGGCTTGGCGTTGTCCAGCCTATAGACGAAACCCCTCCGGGCGCGTTACGCCACGCGGATGAGCCCCGCCGCCATCATCCTCGCCGCCGGCCTTGGCACGCGCATGCGTTCCATACAGCCCAAGGTGCTGCACCCCTTGGCGGGGCGGCCCATGATCCAGCATTTGATCGGCGCTTGCGAACAGGTTTTCGGGCGCATCGTGGTTGTGGTCGGGCCGGATATGCCGGCGCTGGAAGACGCCGTTGCACCGCGAGAGGTCGTGGTGCAACGCGAAAGACTAGGCACCGGCCATGCGGCGCTGCAAGCGGCGCCTTTGCTTGGTGGGCATCAGGGTGATGTCGCGGTGCTCTATGGTGACAATCCGCTGATCTCGGCGGCCACATTGCAGGCGCTGGTGGCCGCACGCCAAACCGCTGGCCTTGCGCTGCTGGCCATGCGCCCCGCTGATCCCGCGCGCTATGGCCGCGTGTTGCTGGATGAGAAATCCGAAGTTGCGCGCATTGTTGAATGGGCAGATGCGACGGAAGAAGAACGCGCGATCGGCCTTTGCAATGCGGGTGTGATCTCGGCCCCGGCGCAGGATTTGTTCCGCTGGCTGAGCGCCATCAGCAACAACAACGCCAAGGGCGAGTATTACCTGACGGATGTCATTCAGCAGGCTCGGCTGGAAGGCAAGCGCGTGGTGGCGGTTGAAGCGCCGGAGGCTGAGCTCCGTGGCATCAATAGCCGCACCGAATTGGCGCAAGCGGAAGCCGAAGTGCAGCGCCGCCTGCGCGCTGGCGCCATGGCCGGTGGTGCCACCATGTTGGCGCCCGAGACCGTGCATCTTTCCCATGACACCAGGCTTGGCGCCGATGTGGTGCTGGAACCCAATATCTTCTTCGGCCCTGGTGTGGCGGTTGCAGATGGCGTGACCATTCGCGCCTTCAGCCATTTGGAAGGCTGCGTGGTGAAGCAAGGCGCCGTCATCGGCCCCTATGCGCGGCTGCGCCCCGGAACGGTTATCGAACCCCATGCCCATGTCGGTAATTTCGTGGAGCTGAAAGCAACCACGCTCGGCCCTGGCGCCAAGGCCAATCACTTGAGCTATCTGGGCGATGCGACGATTGGCGCGGGGGCCAATATCGGCGCTGGCACCATCACCTGCAATTATGATGGCGTGGCGAAGCATCGCACCGAAATTGGCGAGGGTGCTTTCATTGGCAGTGATACGGCGCTTGTGGCGCCGGTGAAAATTGGCGCGCGCGCGCTGGTGGCAGCGGGCAGCGTGATTACGGAAGATGTGCCGGATGATGCGCTGGCGATTGCGCGCGGGCGCCAGGCAGTGAAGCAAGGGCGCGGCTTTAAGGGCAAGGGGAAGCGCTGATGTGCGGCATTGTTGGCGTGGTTGGGCAGGCAGCGGCAGCGCCTAGGCTATTGGAAGCGCTGCGTCGGCTGGAATATCGCGGCTATGACAGCGCCGGCATCGCGACCCTGATTGACGGCCAGATTGATCGCCGGCGGGCCGAGGGCAAGCTTGGTAACCTTGCTGCTGCCCTTGAAGCCGAACCACTTTCAGGCACCACCGGCATTGGCCATACGCGCTGGGCCACACATGGCGCGCCCACCACGCGCAATGCGCATCCACATGGCACGGCGCGCGTTGTTGTTGTGCATAACGGCATTATCGAAAACCATGCTGAATTGCGCGCCGAATTGGAAGCGCGCGGCCATGCCTTTCAGACCGAAACCGATACCGAAACCTTTGCCTTGCTGGTGGATGACTTTCTGCAAGCGGGCGCAACACCCGAAGCCGCTGCTGCTGCCGCGCTGAAGCGCGTGCATGGCGCCTTTGCAATCGCGATGATTTTCGCAGGCTATCCTGATTTGCTGATCTGCGCGCGCCAAGGTGCACCACTCGCCGTTGGCTTTGGTGAGGGGGAGATGTTTGTGGGCTCCGACGCGCTGGCCCTCGCGCCCCTCACGCGGCGCATTGCGTATTTGGAAGAAGGCGATTGGGCGGTGCTGGATCGGAACAGCGCGCGGTTTCATGATGTGACAGGCGCTGAAGTTGTGCGCCAGATCAAGCTCACCGCTGTTTCGGGCGCCACCACCGGCAAGGGCAATTATCGCCATTTCATGGAAAAGGAATTGCATGAACACCCGGTAGTGCTGGGTGATACCTTGACGCAATATCTGGACCCGGCGCAGCGGCGCGTTGTGTTGCCTGAATTACCCTTCGATCCCGTGACCGTGCCGCGTTTGACCATGACTGCTTGCGGCAGTGCCTATTTGGCGGGTTTGGTCGGGCGTTATTGGATTGAGGAATTGGCGCGTCTGCCGGTGGATGCCGATTTCGCCAGTGAATTGCGCTACCGCGACCCGCCCTTGCCGGAGGGGGGTGGCGCGCTGCTTCTAAGCCAAAGTGGCGAGACCGCCGATAATCTCGCAGCTCTTCGGCTTTTGAAGCAGCGCGGCCAGCGCATCCTTTCCATTGTGAATGTGCCGGAAAGTACCATGGCGCGCGAAAGTGATGCTGCGGTGATCACCGTCGCGGGACCAGAAATCGCGGTTGCTTCAACCAAATCGCTGATTGCCCAGCTTGCGGTGCTGGCATGCCTGGCGATCGGGTTTGGCCGCGCCCGCGGCACCATCACCGCCGAACAGGAAGCGGAATTGACTGCGGCATTGTTGGAGGTGCCTTCCAACGCTGCCGCAGTGCTCGAACGCGATGACGAAATTCGCGCGATGGCAGTGGAAGTGGCCAAGGCGCGTGATGTGCTGTTCCTTGGGCGCGGCGCGCTATTTCCCGTGGCGCTTGAAGGCGCACTGAAATTGAAGGAGCTTTCCTATATCCATGCGGAAGGCTACGCGGCGGGCGAAATGAAGCATGGCCCGATTGCTTTGATTGATCCCGCCGTGCCGGTAATCGCGCTTTGCCCCTCAGGCCCTCTATTCGAAAAAACCGCGTCTAATCTTCAGGAAGCCGCCGCACGCGGTGGGCGTGTCATGGCCTTCACCGATGATCTGGGCGCGGAAAAGCTGCGCGGCTTTGCGGAACGCATTGTGGTGCTGCCGCGCGTGTCGGCCTTTGCTGCACCCATTCTGCATACCATTTCCGTGCAGTTCCTCGCCTACCATGTTGCGGTTTTGAAGGGCACGGATGTGGATCAGCCGCGTAACCTCGCGAAAAGCGTCACGGTGGAATAGCCCCATAGAGCATTTTCCGAGCCGCCAAGTGTTTCCACTTGGCTTGAAAATGCTCGGTTTGGTCGCATTTTCCGAGCCGCCAAGTGTTTCCACTTGGCTTGAAAATGCTCCCTCGTTTCGTCGCATTTTCCGAGCCGCCAAGTGTTTCCACTTGGCTTGAAAATGCTCTCACCGCATCAGCGCCGCCCGATAGGCAGTGGCATCCGTCACCAGCGCCTGGGCGAAATCCACATCTCGCTCCACCCCATCCAGCCCGGGGCAGCTTTCCCGCAAGGCCGCCGCCTCCAGCGCCGAGACCGGCGGGCGTGACGCACGCAGCCGCGCCAAGATCATCCCCATGGGTTGCTGCCCAGCGCGTAGCGCCGCCAGAGCCTCAGACGCCGCCGTCACGCCACCGGAGGTGCATAAGCCCGGCAATAGCCCTGCCCCCTGCAAGGGCCAGCCGGATGGCATGACAATGCGCGACCAGCTTAATTGCAATTCGCCGCCATTGGGCAGCGGCAGCAGGATCTGCACCAAGCCCTTGCCCTGCGTCCCGGTGCCAAGCACTGCCGCCCGCCCACGTTCCGCCAGCGCCGCCGCCAGAATCTCGGCAGCAGACGCGGTGCGCCCATCCACCATCACCACAATCGGTCGGCCCTGCGCGAGGTCGCTATCCGATGCGCCATAGCGCCGATTGGCCTCCGCATGGCGCCCGGCGGTACTCACAATCTCCCCGGCGTCCAGAAAGATATCCGCAACCGCCACCGCCTGCGTCAGAATGCCGCCGCGATTGCCGCGCAAATCCAGCACCAAGCCAACTGGCGGCGTGGCACTTGCAAAGGCAGCCTCAACAACCCCCGCCACCTGCGCCGAAGTCAGGGCTGTGAAGCCTGAGACGCGCAGATGCAGCACATCTTCAAGCGTTTCAGCGGTTACCGTTTCCACGCGCTGCGCCACCCGACGCAAGGTGACACTACGCCGGCGCCCGGCGCGCTGCATCACCAAGGTTACGTCTGTTTCCGCCGAACCTTCCAGCAGCAGCACCGCACCGGGCAGGTCATTGGCGAAGATCATTTCATCATCCACCGTCACCAGCCGATCGCCCACGCGAATACCAGCCCTTGCCGCGGGTCCGGCGGCGGTGACCGCAGCTACCACTACCTGCCCGCGCTGCACCGCAAGCCTGAGCCCAACCCCGCCCTGCCCGAGCCGCCGATCTCGGCCAAGCTGGGCTTCCTCGGGCGTCACATAGCGGCTGAAAGGATCAAGATGGCCAAAAACGGCGGTAAAACTGGCGCGTAAAAGCATATCACGGCCCACTTCCCGGATAGCCGGTGAAGCCGCCCAAGCCGCTTCCTGGAAATGCAGCAAGGATTCCGCGGCGGTCATCCCCGTCGCCTGTGGCGTATTGCGCTGCGCATCGCTTGGCATGGTGCGGCTGATCAGGGCGCGGCGCCCGCGCATCAGGCGCAATTCGCGGCCCAACCTTTCCACTCTAAGGCTCGTATCGGTAACAGTGAAACCCGCCAAGGCCCAGGTAATCAAATCAGATGGCAGGGCGCGTTCCACATGCCGGTCGAGAATAGCGGCGAAGCCGGCGGCGAAGACCTCTCGCATTTCATCACGCGGGAAGGGGGGGATGGCCTCCTGCGCGACGGTGCGCGGCACGTCCTGCGCGAAGGCCGCCGCCAGGGGCAGCGCCGTGACAGAAAGCAGGATCAGCAAGGCAAACGAAGGCAGAAGCCGTGCGCGTAGCCTCAGCGCCGCCCACGCCGCGGCTGCGCCGGGCGCCCTGTGCGTTTTGGCATGCCCTGCATGATGTGAAACACCATCCCGCCCGTGCGCGCTGTCGCTTCCCTGAGGCGCACTTCTACAGATTGACCCAAGGTAAAGGTCAAACCCGTCCTGCGACCAGCCAGGCGTTGCGTGGCTTCGTCCTGATCCCATCTATCATCCGGTAATGAGCCAAGCGGTACGATTCCGCTCGCGCCATTCTCCTCCAAAGTGACAAACAGTCCGAAGCGTGTCACCCCCGAAATGCGCGCGGCGAAAATATTTCCCACGCGCTCTGACATATATGCCGCAAGGTAGCGATCAACCGCATCACGTTCCGCCGCCGCGGCGCGGCGTTCAGTCGCGGTAATGTGATCACCTGTTTCCAGAAAACGCGCGGCTTCAACTTCAGCAAGACCATCGCTGCCCAGCTTCAACCCACGGATCAGCGCGCGATGCACCAGCAAATCCGCATAGCGCCTGATGGGTGAAGTGAAATGTGCATAGCGCGCCAAGGCCAAGCCAAAATGCCCGAGATTCTCCGGCGCATAAGCCGCCTGGGATTGGCTGCGCAGCACCGTTTCATGCACCAGCCGTTCCTCGGGCGTTTCCTTCACCGAAGCCAGCAGCGCCGCAAAATCGCGCGGATGCAGCCGATCACCGGGCGGCAGCGATAATTCCAGGCTGCGCAGGAATTGCCGAAGCCCCTCCAGCTTCAAATCCGAAGGCCGGTCATGCACCCGGTACATGCAGGGTTGGATCAGGCGTTCCAATTCTTCCGCCGCGCAAACATTGGCGGCGACCATGAATTCTTCGATCAGCCGATGCGAATCGAGCCGTGCGCGGGGAACCACCGCGCTCACGCGCCCTTTTTCATCCAGCAAAACGCGGCGTTCCGGCAGGTCCAAATCCAGCGTGCCGCGCGCTTCACGGGCCGCGAGCAAGGCACGGAAGGCACCGTAAAGGCTTGCCATATGGCCGGGTGCCAAACCTTCTGGTTCCGCGCCCGCTTCGAAACTCGCCTGAGCCTGTTCGTAAGTCAGCCGCGCGGCGGAGCGCATGATGCCGCGCCCGAAGCGATGCCCGGTCTTTCGCCCCGCGCCATCAAAGCGCATTTCAACGAAAAGGCAGCCGCGATCTTCCTGTGGGCGCAGGCTGCACCAGCCATTGGAAAGCGCCTCGGGCAGCATGGGCACCACGCGATCGGGGAAATAAACTGAATTGCCCCGCGCCCAGGCTTCGCGGTCCAAATGGCTGTCAGGCCCGACATAATGCGCGACATCAGCAATGGCGACGGTCACTTTCCAGCCGGCGCCATCGGGTTCGGCATGAACGGCATCGTCGAAATCACGCGCGTCATCGCCATCAATCGTCACCAGCGGCAGGTCGCGCAAATCAACGCGCCCGCGCGCTGTCACGCCCTTCGCCGCTTCGGCTTGGCGCAAAGCTTCGGCGGGGAAGATATCGGGAATGCCATGCGCATGGATGCAGATGAGTGAGACCGAACGCGGTTCACCCATGACACCCAGGCTTTCGATAATCCGCGCGGGCTTGGGGCCGAAATGCCGCGTGGCGGGCAAGGGCTCAGCCAGCACGATATCGCCTGGCTTCGCGCTGCCGGCTTCACCGGGCGGGACCATCCATTCGCCCTTCTGGCGCCGATCGGTCGGGATGATGCGCCCTTCCTCATAAACACCCAGAATGCGCGCCGGCGCAGTGCCCGCGATGCGCTTGAAAGTGCGGCCTTCATATTTGCCGGCACCGATGGGCTTGAGGCGTGCCAGCACACGCTCCCCAACCGCCAGCGCGGGGCGGCCTTTGCCTTCCGGGCGCATATAGATGATGGGCGGGCGGCCTTCGCCCTGCCATTGCAACGGGCGCGCGATGGGGTCGCCATCCGGGTCTGTACCGGTCACTTCCACCGGCGCCATATCGGGCAGGCGGCCCGGGGCGATGATGGCACGCTTGCCGGCGGGGCTTGAACCCCCTTCTTCGGCCAATTCGCGCATCATGTGGCGGAGTGCCGGGCGCTGATCCGTACTCAGCCCAAAGGCGCGGGCGATTTCGGATTTCGTGACGCGGCCCTTGGCTTCCGCCAGAAAACCGCGCAGCGCGGCCTTGGACGGAAGCTCGCCTGTCGTCGCAGCACCTTGGAGCACCGTGCCGCGACGTTTGGCGCTCGCCGCCGGGCCGGAAGCGGCGCGGGATCGGGCCTTATGGCCTTTCACCGGCGGGCCGCGGCGCGGCATTTCAGCGGGTACTCTTGCGCGCGGCGGGCTTGGCTTTGGCCTTGGTGGTCGCGGCCTTCGGCTTGGCGGCGGGCTTGGCCTTTGCCGTGGCGGGCTTCGCTTTCGCGGCTGGCTTCGCCTTGGCGGGCGCGGCTTTCGGTTCCGCCTTAGCGGCTGGCTTGGCGGCGGCCGGGGCGGCTGCGGCCTTGCGCGCACCACCCTTCGCACCCTTGCGGGCCGCCGCGCCACGCGCCTTCATCTCCTTGCCCTTTTCGGCCAGCAGCGTGACCATATCGGCAAGCGCGGCGTCTTCCATCGCCAGATCGCGCGGCAGGTTGGCGACGGTCCGCCCATGCTGCGCGTAAGGCCCGAAGCGGCCCTTACGCACCACCACCATCTCTCCGTCTTTTGGATGCGGTCCCAATTCACGAATGCGCGACCGCGCATCGGCCAAAAGTGCCACGGCGCGATTGAGCCCCACCGTCAGCACATCATCATCCTTGTCCAAGGATTTGAAGATGCTGCCACAGCGAACATAGGCGCCGAAACGCCCAAGCCCCGCCGTGATTTCTTCCTGGCTTTCGGGATCAATGCCAATCACGCGCGGCAGGGAGAGCAAGCCAAGGGCCGCTTCCAGCGTCACGCCATCCGGGTTCTGCCCGGCCGCGAGGCTCGCGCGGCGCGGCTTGGTGGGCTTGCCCTTGGCATCCGTGCCGGGCTCACCAAGCTGCACATAAACGCCATAAGGGCCACGCCGCATGGTGACCGCCTGGCCAGTCGCGGGGTCCTTGCCCAATTCGCGATCCGCGCCCGCACCTTCACCATCGGCAGACCCAACCCCGAAGGGCCGCGTGTAGCGGCATTCAGGATAATTCGAACACCCGATAAAGGCGCCACCGCGGCCAAGCCGCAAGCCAAGCCGGCCCGCCGAGCAACTCGGGCAGCTGCGCGGATCTGTGCCATCGCCGCGCGCGGGAAAAACATGCGGCCCCAAATCCTCATCCAGCGCGTCAATCACGTCGCGCACTTTCAGATCCTTGGTCGCTTCCACGGCGCGGGAGAATTCATCCCAGAAAACATGCATCACCGCGCGCCATTCGGCACGACCGCCGGAGATTTCATCGAGCTTTTCCTCCATGGCGGAGGTGAAGCCGGTGTCCACGTATTTTTCGAAAAACCGCACCAGGAAGGTGGTGACCATGCGCCCCAAATCCTGCGCAATAAAACGCCGTTTTTCGAGCGTGACATATTTCAAATCCTGCAAGCGTTGCAGGATGGAGGCATAGGTGGAAGGCCGGCCAATGCCGAGTTCTTCCAGCCGCTTCACCAATGACGCTTCGGAATAGCGCGGTGGCGGCTGGGTGAAATGCTGGCTGGCCGCGATATCGCCGTGCTTCAGCGCTTCCTTCTCCCGCATCGGCGGCAGGATGCGGCTTTCATCATCCTCGGCCGGCGCGCTGCCGGGCGCGATGCCGGCGCGTGCATCTGCCGCGCGATCATCCTCATCTTCGCGATAGAGCTTC
>CAMCZJ010000011.1 GCA_945886995.1 Asaia bogorensis | reverse complement strand
GCCCCAAAGACCGGCGCAGAGATATTTGCCATTTCAAACAATTCGCCCGAGGGCGCTTCGAAGCGGATGGAAAGGCCCCGCGTGCCGCGTGCGGTGTCTGAGGCGTTGGGATTGGCCCCGGCAACACCAAAACGGATCAGTGCCGTATTGCGTTGGCCACTGAAGACCGGCGCCACAGAAAGCCTTCGGCCTTCATCGGTTGCGACAAAATAGCCTGACGCACAAATGCCCTTCGGGTGGCTTGGGCGATGGGTGCGCACCGGCCCCAGCACGGCCTCAAACGCATCACCGATCGTATCAGGGCTCGGCTGAGCTGAGGCTGAGTGGGGTGTGGCGAGGAATGCGGTGGCAGCAAAAACCGCAGCCAGATTGCGCCAGCTTGGACGTATCGCAGGCATCACGATCTTCTCCCGGGTCAGCAATTTACGGAAAATGTCTCCAGCGCTTCTCAGCGATGGCAGAACAACATCAATTCCAGGAAAACACTATCCAGGCGCCATTCCCGGCAAGTCAAGCAATTTCGCTTGGCGCCGCCACGCTTACGCCTGCTTCCGTTCAATCAAACTACGCCGGATCTTCCGCCCGCGCTCGATGCGGTCTTCAATGAAGCCCGCCTCTCCCCGGCGAATGGCGCGGCCAAAGGCATGCGCATCCTCGGAGAAACGCGACAGCATCTCAAGCACTGCTTCGCGATTATTCAGGAAAACATCGCGCCACATATCAACATCCGATGCTGCGATGCGCGTGAAATCCCGAAAGCCAGATGCCGCGAATTTCAGCACCGCTTCCTTGGTTTCTTCCGCCAGATCATCCGCCGTGCCGCAAATGGTAAAGGCAATCAGGTGCGGCAGGTGGCTGACAATGGCGACAACCTTGTCATGCGTGATGGGGTCCATCGTCTCGATCATGGAACCGCAGCGCCGCCACAATTCTTTCACCTTCTCAACCGCTGCCGGGTCGCTATCGGGCAGGGGGGTGACGATGCAATAGCGGCCTTCGAATAATTCAGGAAAACCCGCATCGGGGCCGGAATGCTCGGTCCCCGCCATGGGATGCGCTGGCACCAGATGCACGCCTGCCGGCAGTAGCGGCGCCAAGTCTCGCACCACGCTGCCCTTGGTGGAACCGACATCGGTCAGCACCGCACCCGGCGCCAGATGTGGCGCAATATGGCGCATGGCATCGGCATAGGCGCCAACGGGGATACAAAAAATCACGCCATCGCAGCCTTCAACGGCGCGCGCGGCATCGGGTTCCACCACATCCGCCAGGCCCAATTCACGCACGCGCGCGAGTGTTTCGGCCCGCCGCGTGGTGACCACGATGGTCTTCGCAATATCGCCGCGCTTTTGCGCGACACGCGCAATGGAAGACCCGATCAGCCCAATGCCAACCAGGCACAGCCGATTGAATAGCGGTTCAGCCATGTTGCGCCATGAAGGCAGCAATGGCATCCGCCACCATCTGGCATTCCTCACCCGTGCCAATGCTGATGCGCAGGCACGCCGGCAGCCCATAACCACCCATGGCGCGCATGATCAGCCCGCGCGATTTCAACGCGGCATCGGCGGCCTTGGCCTTCTCCGGCGAGCCAAAATCGGCCAGCAGGAAATTGCCCTCACTCGGCCACACCTTCACACCGGCAGTGGTCAGCGCAGCAGCCAGCTTGCCGCGCCATTCGCTGTTATGCGCGATGGATTTTTCGATCCAACCCGCTTCCTGCACCGCCGCAATGCCAGCCGCCATGGCCGCCGCATTCACATTGAAGGGGCCACGCACGCGCGCGAGCACACCCACCACCGCTTCCGGCGCATAGGCCCAGCCAAGCCGCATGCCGCCCAGCCCGAATATCTTGGAAAAGGTGCGCGTCATCACCGTATTGCCGCCACCCGCATCCACCAGCGCCGCACCCGCATCATAATCGGGCCGCGTGACATATTCGGCATAGGCAGAATCAAGCACCAGCAGAATGTCATCGCGCAGCCCCGCGCGCAGCCGCACAATTTCAGACTGCGGCAGAATGGACCCTGTCGGGTTATTCGGATTGGCAAGACACACCAGCTTGGTGCGCGGCCCAACCGCGGCCAGCATCGCATCCACATCCACTGTCAGATTGCGTTCCGGCACCTTGATGATGCGGCAGCCAGCCCAGCGCCCGGTAATGTCATACATCATGAAACCATGGGCAGACATCACAAGCTCGGTCCCCTCACCGCCATAGGCAAGGATCAGAAGTGCCAGCAATTCATCGGATCCATTGCCGCAGACAATCCGCGCGGGGTCGAGGCCAAAGCGCGCACCAATCGCCTCCCGTAGCGCGGTAACGCCGCCATCGGGGTAGCGATGCGCCTCGGCGGCCATGTTCTGGATGGCGGTGATGGCGCCAGGCGGCGGGCCGAAGGCGCCTTCATTGGATGAAAGCTTCACCACGCGATTGACGCCGGGGATTTTCGATTCCCCACCGACATAGGGTTCCACCGAAAGGATCGAAGGGCGCGGCATCACGGTCATGGCACATCTCCAGCAACTGGCACGGCATAGGCGCCCAGCAGAACAGCATTAAGCCCAACAAGCCGCAGATCACCGGCGGCGATAAACCCATCAATTTCAGCAAGCGCCAGGCTGCGCCCATCCTTGCGCGCCAGGTACAGGATACGCCCGGCAAGCCCCGCTTCGGTCAGCATGCGAGCAAAGCTTTCGCGTGAGGCATCGGCACCCGCTTCCAGGCGCAGCAGGCTGCGATCCTCGCCCGAGGAATCCGGGGGCACGGGTGCCACCACCAGCGCTGCATCGGCGCGTGTGGCATCGGCCAGAAAGGGCAAGCGCGCCACCACGGCAAGGCGCGGTGCCTCCAGATTCTGCCACCAGGCGCCATCGCCTTCCGCCGCCGGCGCCGGCAGAACCGCAACCGATGCCTTGCCAGCGCTGACCGCCGCAAGCGCTTGGGCCGGTGAGGCATAGATATTCAACGGGGTAGCGCTGCCGAAATGCTCCTGCGCCAAGGGCATGGCGGGCGCCGCTTCGCCCGGCGCGGCGATGGCAGCGGTAAAGATGCCCTGGATCGCGGTATGGGCCATGAAGATGTGCCGCCAGATGCGCACCACCGCGCCACGTGAAAGCGCGCCGGAATGCCGCCCGAGCAAGCGCCGCAGCACCGCCGCTTCGCGCCCAGGCCTGAGGGGGGAGCCTCCGCCGGTTTTGGCGCGGCTGGCTGCCATGCGCGCCACCACGGCGGCGCGGCGCATCAGCAAATCATGCATCGCATCATCCAGCGCATCTATCTCGGCGCGCAACGCCTGAAGGGCTGGGTCAGCGGTTGGGGGGGCAGGGGCGTTATCGTTCATGCGGGACCAAATCTTCCGGGCAGCAATAACCCCCTCATGCCCGCCCGCCAAGCGCCCCGGCATGCGCAAGCCAAGGTTGCGCCTGGGGGTTGGGGCAGCGTAAAACCCGGTTCATGAGTCAAGCCATCGCCCCGCTGCCCGATGTGGACCATCAGGCCGCCCTATTTCCGGACGGGCTTGCGCTGGAATGTGGCGCGGTCATTGCGCCGCTGAAGGTCGCCTATCGCACCTATGGGCGTTTGAATGCGACAGCCAGCAATGCGGTGCTGATCTGCCATGCGCTGACCGGCGATCAATACGTTGCCGAAAATCATCCCATCACCGGCAAGCCTGGCTGGTGGGAAAACATCATTGGTCCGGGCAAACCGCTCGATACGGATCGGTATTTTCTGGTCTGCGCCAATGTGCTTGGCGGCTGCATGGGCTCGACCGGGCCGCGCAGTGAAATGACCGATGCATCGGGGCGCGGGCTTGGCCGGCCTTGGGGCACGGATTTTCCTTCGGTGACGATCCGCGACATGGTGCGCGCGCAAAAGCGCCTGATGGAACAGCTTGGGATCAGCCGGTGGCTGGCCGTGATTGGCGGTTCCATGGGCGGCATGCAGGTGCTGGAATGGGCCGCGACCTATCCGGAAGCGGTTTATGCCGCCGCCCCCATCGCGACCGCCGCGCATCATTCGGCGCAGAATATCGCCTTTCATGAAGTGGGTCGTGCCGCCATTCATTCCGATCCGGATTGGCAGGGCGGGCGCTATTGGGAAGCGGGCATCATCCCGGCCAAGGGGCTATCGGTTGCGCGCATGGTGGCGCACATCACCTATCTGTCCGAAAAGGCGCTCACGCGGAAATTTGGCCGGCGGCTGCGGGGTGCCGCTGCGCTGACTTTCCTGGAAGATGTGTTTGAGGTGGAAAGTTATCTCCGCCACCAAGGCTCCACCTTTGTGCGCCGCTTTGATGCCAATTCTTATTTGACCATCACGCGCGCCATGGATTTTTTTGACCTGGCTGCCGATCACGAAGGTGATCTGGCAAAGGCCTTTCGCGGTACCGGCACGCGCTTTTTCGTCGCTTCCTTCAACAGCGATTGGCTATTCCCGACCAGCGAAAGCCGGACCCTGGTGCGCGCACTGAACATGGCTGCAGCCAATGTCAGTTTTGTTGAGATTGACAGCGACAAAGGCCATGACGCCTTCCTGTTGGAAGAACCTGATTTCCATCGCGCGCTTGGCGGTTTCCTTGCCGGTTGCGCTGAACGCCTTGGGGTTTAGGGTGTGACCATGGATGGCGTGCAATATGTCGCGAAGAATATGCGGCTTGATCTTCGCCTGATTGCGGAGATGATTCCCCATGACGCGCGCGTGCTTGATATTGGCTGTGGCGATGGCGCGCTGATTGAATATCTGGCACGGGACAAACGCGCCGATGCGCGCGGCATTGAAATTGACATGGCGCAGGTGACCAAGGCGGTCTCTGCCGGGCTCGCCGTGATCCATGGCGATGCGGATAATGATTTGGCCTTCTACCCGGATGGCGCCTTTGATTACGTGGTGCTGTCACGCACGTTGCAGGCGGTGGAAAGGCCACGCGAAGTCTTGCGGCAATTGCTGCGCATCGGGCGGCATGCGATTGTGTCCTTCCCCAATTTTGGCCATTGGCAGATGCGCTGGCGGCTGCTGTGGGGCGGGCGCATGCCAGATACGGAAACCTGGAACCGGCCCTGGTATGAAACGCCCAATATCCACCCCTGCACAATCACGGATTTCACCGAGCTCTGCACCCTTGATGGGTATGAGGTGGAACGCTGGCTCGCTGTGGATGAACAGGGGCTGAAGGCGCCGTGGCGGCGCTCACTCAGGCTCGCCAATATGTTTGGCGAACAGGCGCTATTCATGCTGCGCCGCGCGGGGCCGGGCGGGTAATCCCGCCCGGGGCGAGGACTATTCGGTCGGCGCCAGGCTCTTGATCAGGTCAAAGACGCGCTTGCGCACACCGGGTTCATTGATGCGGTAATAGGCGCGCACCAATTCAAGCGTCTCCCGCTTGTTCATATTCTCATCCTCAAGCCCTTCTGACGTTTCGGCGAAGCCGAACAACGCCGGGCGGCTGCGGACCGCGGCATTGCCGCCCATCTCTGGCGGCAGATCGTCGAAAAAGAAGCCAATCGGCACATCCAGCACCCGGGCCAGATCAAAAAGCCGGCTGGCGCCGATGCGGTTCACGCCGCGCTCATACTTCTGAACCTGCTGGAAGGTGAGCCCAAGGGCGTCGCCGAGTTTTTCCTGGCTCATGCCAAGAAGGGTGCGGCGCAGGCGCACCCTGGCGCCAACATGGGCGTCAATCGGGCTGGCCCGATGTTCACGTTCACCTTTGGGGGTGACATCATCAATATCATTCATGACAACTGCCGATTTCATGCCTTGCCCTTTCCTTGCAGCAAAAGCAACTCAGGCGCGAAATAGCCATCGCGTACAGAGTTTTTGGTTGCGGCTGATCAAGGCCGACCTGCTTTTCACTAACGATTGAAACTAATTGAGAATACCTTAATCCATTCACCAAGGTCTATAGCTTTTTCCATATTCTCAAAAAAGGAACAATATTTTTCCTAAAAATCTCAAAATTCAGCAATTCATTGGCGATTTCGCCCTGGGAGAATCCACCCTAGGGCGAAAACAACCATGGCCAGCGCAAATGGAATCGTCAAACCAAGATGTGCAAAGAAGGTCGGTGCGCGCGGCGCGGGTAAAGGTGCCCGGACAATGGCGGATTCGCCCAAGGGACTTCGCGCCACCAAGCGCCCGCGCGAATCAAACACGGCCGAAACACCCGTCTGCGCTGCACGTGCCAGCGGCAGACCTTCTTCTACTGCGCGCAATCGGGCCGCGGCCAGATGCTGCCATGGGCCGGCGGTTGTACCAAACCAGGCGTCATTGGTGACATTCACAATCCAATCGGGCCGCCGGGCAGGGGTAATCCGCCCGGTGAAGATCACCTCATAACAAATCAGGGCGACAAAGGGCGGCAGCCAGCCCGCCACCAATCGGCGCCTTTCCTCGGCCGGGGTGAAATCGCGCGTGGTTTGCACCAGCCGAATCGGCAATAAGCCCCGAAAGGGCATGAATTCGCCAAAGGGCACCAAATTCATCTTATCGGCCACCGCTACCACCTGGGTATCCGGGGCAATGACCGCCAGGCTATTGAACAGGTCGCGCGCATAGCCTTCCGCCGTGAAGTCACCGCGTACCGTGCCAGTGAGCAATAGGGCGTTCTGGGGCAATGCGCCCGCAACCAATTGCCGCGCATCCCGATCATTGGGCAGCAGGAAGGGCACGGCGGTTTCCGGCCAGATCACCGCTAACCGATGCCCGGGCGGCAGGTCACGCAGGGCTGCCAGCGCCGCTTCCCGTGTTGCTTCCACATAATGGCGCAGGATCGGCACACGCGCCTGTTCGCGCCATTTCACTTCCTGCGCGATATTGCCCTGCACAATCAAAAGGCCGACAGGTTGGGGCCTGGGTTCGGCGGGCAAAAGCCGGACGAAACCGAAGACACCGCAAAAGGCCAGCGCCGCCATACCAGCCAGAAAGCCGCGCCAGCTCAATAGCGGCGTTGCCGCCACCAGCAGGGTAATCAGCGAAAGCCCATGCACGCCAATTACCGCCGCCACCTGGATGGGCAGCGCATCAAAGGCCCAAACCGTGCCCATCAGATTCCAGGGAAAGCCGGTCAGGATTTCGCCGCGCAGCAATTCAAAGCCAACAAAGCCGCCGGCGAAAACCAGCACGCGCGGCAAGCCGGGCCGTGCCCCCCAGGCAATGGCCGCGGGCACTGCAACGAAAATCCCAAGCGGCAGCGCAAGCGCCGGCACCGCGATCGGCACCAGCCACCAATAGCGCGCCACATCCGTCAGAATGGCGGTGGTGATCCAGTAGAGCCCGCCGGTGAAAAACCCGAAGCCCCAGGCAAGCCCCAGCGCAAAGGCGCCGGTCCAGCTGGCCGCCCCGCCAATCATCGCAATCAGCCCCGGAATGGCCAGGAACAGCACGGGCACAATATGCAAAGGCGGCAGAGCCAATACCGCCAGCACGCCAAGCCCAAAGGCGGTCACCAGGGCGCGCCAGCCTCTTCGCGACGCCAGCGCTTGCCACATCCGCCCCATCAACCCCCCGCGTTCCTATTCAGCCGCCACGCGCGGATTGGCACCTGAACGGCGCACGCGCAAGCGCCGAATCCGGCGCGGATCAGCTTCCAGGATGCGGAATTCAAGCCCCGAGGGGTGGGATACCAATTCCCCCTTCGCCGGCACGCGCCCCGCCAGCGTGAAGACCAGCCCGCCCACCGTATCAATATCAGCGGCGCGTTCCTCATCTGTCAGTACGGTGCCAAGCTTATCCTCAAAGGCTGCAATCGGCGTGCGCGCATCAAGGTCAAGCGCGCCATCGGGGCGTTCGGTGATCTGTTGTGCCTCAATCTCATCATGTTCGTCGCTGATGTCACCGACAATGGTTTCCACCAGATCCTCAATGGTGATCAGGCCATCTATGCCGCCATATTCATCCACGACAAGCGCCATATGCACCCGTGCCTGGCGCATTTGCAGCAGCAGATCCAGCACGGGGATGGAAGGCACCACAAAAAGTGGCCGGCGCAGAATATCGGCCAGCGCGAAGGCTTTCTCATCCTTGCCGATGGCCGCAAAGACATCCTTGATGTGAACCATGCCAACAATATCATCCAGCCCATCGCGATAGACCGGGTAGCGGCTATGGCCTTCGGTCTGGATCAGCGCGATCGCTTCAGTCAGCGAATGACGTTCCGGGATTGCCATGATATCGGCGCGCGGCACCATGACATCATAAGCCGTGATGCCACGCAGCCTGAGCACATTGCCAAGCAGCGCGCGTTCTTCGGCATCAAGGCTCGCTGTCTGGCCATCACCCTTGCTCGCCTCATTTGGTGCTTCTTGCCGTTCGATCAGTTCTTCCACCTGATCGCGGATGGATTCTGCTTCCTTGCGCCGCAGCATGCCCTGGATTTTCCAGAACAGGCCGGGTCTTTGGCCGGCATCGCTCATGTCGCGCCCCGCCAGGGATTGGGCAGGCCAAGCCGGCGCATGATGCGCGCTTCGGCACGTTCCATCCGCCGCGCTTCGCCCGCTTGCAAATGATCATGGCCGGCCAGATGCAGCGCGCCATGCGCGACAAGATGCGCGAAATGCGCCGCCACGCGCCGCCCGGCGCCGCGCGCTTCGCGCCGCACCACGCCAAGTGCCAGCGCTACATCGCCCAAATAGCCCGGCACGCCACCCGGGAAAGAAAGCACATTGGTCGGCTTGGCCTTGGCGCGATGCGTGCCATTCAGCCGCTTCACCGCCGTATCGCTGGCAAGCAGCACCGTGACGGCACCCGCCGCCCCGGCTTCACGCAGGGCAGCACCCGCCGCGCGGCGCGCCAGCGCCTCTGGCTGCCTGACGGCCGCGCGCCAGCCTGGCGCCGCCAGGATCACGGAGATATCAAACCTCTCCGCCGATCCGCTCCGAAGCCCAGCCGAAGCACCCTTGGGGCGCCCCTGGCCGGGACGGCTACTTCCCGGTTCCATTCTTCTCCTTCTTCGCCCGGTTCTGGTCATCGGCCCGCCCATAAGCGGCCACGATCCGGGCAACCAGAGGATGCCTTACCACATCCTGTTCCGCAAAGCGCGCCACACCAATCCCATCCACACCCGCCACAATCCCCAGCGCCTCGACCAAGCCGGAAGGCTGATTGGGCGGCAGGTCAACCTGGGTGGGGTCGCCGGTAATCACCATTCGGCTGCCTTCCCCCATGCGGGTCAGGAACATCTTCATCTGGGCGGGCGTGGTGTTCTGCGCCTCATCCAATATGGCGTAGCAATGGGCGAGCGTACGACCGCGCATGAAAGCGAGCGGCGCGATTTCAATCTCCCCGGCGGCAATCCGCCGCGCCACTTGATCGGCGGGCAGCATGTCATGCAAAGCGTCGTAAAGCGGGCGGAGATAGGGGTCCACCTTTTCCTTCATATCGCCCGGCAGGAAGCCAAGCCTTTCGCCCGCCTCCACCGCAGGCCGGGACAGCACAATCCGGTCCACGCGGCCCGATTGCAGCAGGGCAACCCCTTGCGCCACGGCCAGATAGGTCTTGCCCGTACCCGCCGGCCCAATCCCAAACACCATGTCGTGGCGTGAGAGCATATCAATATAGCCAGCCTGTGCGGCGCTGCGGGGCGCTATCGCGCCTTTGCGGGTGCGAATCGCCGGCAGGTCCTGCAAGGGAAGCCGCGGTTCGCCCTGCGCCGCGCCGCCCTCAGCGAGCCTCAAAGCCGCTTCCACTTCCGCTGTGCCAACATGTTCACCCCGTTCCAGTCTTTTCCATAGCGCAAGCAAGGCCGCCTCCGCCATTTCCGTCCGTGCCGCCCCGCCCGAGATGGCGATGCGATTGCCGCGTGAGGCCACGCGCACGCCAAGCACCTGTTCGATCCGCGCCAGATGACGATCATGTTCGCCATGCAGCAAGGGCAGCAGCGCATTGTCGTGGAATTGCAGCGTTATCGAACGCTGGTCACTGGATTGGCGCGGTTCCGCAGCGCGGAGGCCAGGGGTTTGGATGTTCAAGCGGCGTCTCTCTCCGATGCTTGGGGTGATGGCCCGGCGATGAGTTCACCGCCGAGGGAATTGGGGTTGGTCACGGTGACACGCACAGCCACGGTCTGACCGGTCAGGTCGTCAGGCGCTGGGAAATGCACCGGCTGCAACCAAGGGGAACGCCCGGACATCTGCCCTGGAAGCCGGCCGGGCCCCGTTACCAGAACGGGGATATCCATGCCCATCCGGCTTTGATTAAAGCGGTGTTGCCGATCCCGCAGCAGCGCCTGGATTTCCTGAAGTCGCGCATCCGCCACCGCTTCATCCACCATCCCCGCCATGCCGGCTGCCGGCGTGCCGGGGCGCGCGGAATAGCGGAAGGAAAAGGCGGAAGCGAAGCCGATATCCTCAATCAGTTTGAGCGTGGCGCGATGATCCGCATCACTCTCACCAGGATGGCCCGCGATGAAATCGGAAGACAGCGCCAGATCAGGCCGCCCGGCGCGCAGCTTTTCGATCAGCGCGGCATATTCCGCCATGCTGTGGCCCCTATTCATCGCCTTCAGGATGCGGTCTGATCCCGATTGCACCGGCAGATGCAAAAACGGCATGAGCGCGGGAATGTCGCGATGCGCCGCAATCAGATCATCGCCCATGTCGCGCGGGTGGGATGTTGTGTAGCGCAAGCGATCAAGCCCAGGGATTTCCGCAAGCGCCAGCAAAAGCCGCGCGAGCGACCAATCCCCACCATCCGGCCCCTCGCCGTGATAGGCATTCACATTCTGCCCAAGAAGCGTGATTTCCCGCGCGCCCAGCGCCACCAGGCGCTTCGCTTCCGCGATCACCGCCTTGGCAGGGCGCGAATATTCCGCACCACGTGTGTAAGGCACCACGCAGAAGGAACAGAATTTGTCGCAGCCTTCCTGCACGGTCAGGAAGGCTGTTACACCCTGAGGCGCGGCCTGTTCCGGCAAATGATCGAATTTCCCATCCACGGGGAATTCGGTTTCGATCACGGCACCTGCGGCGCGGGAAGCGCGCGCCACCATCTCCGGCAGGCGGTGATAGCTTTGCGGCCCCAGCACGATGTCCACCCAGGGCGCGCGAGCGGTGATTTCCGCGCCCTCTGCCTGCGCGACACAGCCCGCCACGGCGACAATCATCTGCCCACCGCGCGCCACCTTGGTTTCGCGCAAGCGGCCCAGATCGGAGAACACCTTCTCGGTCGCCTTTTCGCGGATATGGCAGGTATTGAGGATGACCATATCGGCTTCCTCCGCCACTTCCGTTGGCGCATAGCCAAGGGGTGCCAGCACATCGGCCATGCGCGCGCTGTCATAGACATTCATCTGGCAGCCCCAGGTGCGGATCAAAAGCCGCTTCCTTGCTGGGCTGCCTTGGGGTTCAGTCATGAAATCCAGGCCTCCGTCGCCCCAGCCTGGGGCGAAACGGGGGAAATGAGCAGGCCGGCTGCGCTGGTCAAGCGCGTCAAGACCCGAAAGCGCGAATCAAGGAGCCAAGGATCATAACATCAGCCTGGAGGCTCAGGCCGCGTCGGGTCAAGGCTTTAGTGCGACGCATTCAGGAAAAGCGGTGTGGCAGGGCGGTTTTGCCGCAATTGGGCGGCGCCGGCGGCAACCACATCGCTGACCGCCACGGTCAGGGCCTTGCGGTCGGGGATGGTGGCGGGGTCGGCGGGTTCATGCAGCAGCACGGTCGCCCGCGCCCCGGACCGACGCGCGATGCGCCAGAAATGGGAAGCGATATCCATATCGCCATACCAGGCGAAAAGTGGCCTATCCCGCCGGCAGGCCGGCAAGCCGCCAAGCCGATCATAGACTAAAGACACCGGCTGCACCGCATTGGCATCAGCCGCCGCCGCCAGGAAAGCTGAGCGGAAAGGCAGCACCCGCGTGCCGTCATTGCTGGTGCCCTCGGCAAACAGGATCAGGCTATCGCCGGCCTGCAGCCTTTCGCGCATGGTGTCCGCTTCCCGCAGCACGGTGGAATTGCGCTTGCGGCTGACAAAGACCGTGCGACCGAACTTGGCGATGATGCCCACCACCGGCCATTCGCCCACTTCCGATTTCGCGACAAAGCTGGCGCGCAGCACCGCACCTAATACCAAAATATCAAGCCATGATGAGTGATTGGGCAGAAACAGCGTCGCTGGCTTGTCCGAAACCTTGCCCACGACCTGGACCTTAAGCCCGATCAGCCAGCAGAGCACGCGATGATAAAAGCAAGCGAAACTGATCTTGGCTTGGCCCGGCAGCAGCATCAGCACGGATTGGATGGGGATGGCGATCAGCGTCCAGATCAAGGCGCTTACGATCCGCCTGATGGCGCGGAGCCGCCCACCAAGCGGGCGCGGTTCCATGATATCGCCCCAGACATCACCAGCCATAAAGGGCTTAAACCGAAGAGGCTTGATCCGCATCTGCCGACGCGGCTTCAACGCTTCTTCCGGATTCCTTGCAACAGCTTCCATCTATTCGGCGTAGCGCGCGAAACATGGCGCCGCAATGACGCTTTGGCGACGATTGCGTGAAAGCCGGGCCAGCCCGCCCCGAAATGCCTCGGAATTGATCTTGTTTCCACCTGCAGGGACTTGTCAGCCTGCGGCGCCGCTTGGCAGAAGGCAGTGTTATGTTATATCAAAGCATATGAGTTTCCCGAACCCCCTTGCCCTTTCGGGCGGCATTGCCGCGCGGCTTGGCCTTTCCGCCATGCTCGCCGCCTTGCTGTGGGCCGGGGTTGCCTGGGCGCTTTCGACATGAAGCCCGCCGCGCTGGAATTGGCCGATCTTACGGTGTGCCATGGCCGCCGCCCGGCGGTGCATCATCTTTCCGGGCGCTTCGCGCCGGGCAGCCTGACTGCGATTGTCGGGCCGAATGGTGCGGGCAAGACCACGCTGCTGCGCGCGCTTGCTGGGCTGCATAAGCCTGAATCCGGGCGCATCGCGCATGAAGGTGAGGCACGCATCGGCCTGCTGCCGCAATTGGCCGCTTTGGATCGCGCCTTCCCGATTGCCTGCCGCGATGTGGTGATGCAGGGGCTTTGGCCGCGCATCGGTGCCTTCCGCGCTGTACCCGCCGCTGAGCATACCCGCGTTGACCAGGCACTCGCCGCCGTTGGCCTGGCGGGCCTGGCGCGGCGCCCGGTGGGCAGCCTTTCAGCCGGGCAATTGCAGCGCCTGCTTTTCGCACGGCTTCTGGTGCAGGATGCCGATATCCTGCTGTTGGATGAGCCCTTCAATGCGGTGGACGCAAAAACCGCCGCCGATCTGCTGCGCCTGATCCGCCAATGGCATGGCGAAGGGCGCACCGTGATTGCGGTATTGCATGACCTTGATCTTGTGGCGCGGGAGTTTCCGGAAACCCTTCTGCTCGCGCGTGATTTGATCGCCTGGGGGCCGACGGCGCAGGCGCTGTCGCCCGCCAATCGCCTCAAGGCGCGCCAAATGGCCGAAGGCTGGTCGGAAGAGGCTGAGGCTTGTGAGCGCGCGGCCTGAACTAGAGCGGTTTCCGTTCACCTTCGTTCACGGCAACCGCTCTAGATTATTGTTTGGTCGCATTTTCCGAGCCGCCAAGTATGCCACCTGGCTTGAAAATGCTTATCTCCTAGGTCGCATTTTCCGAGCCGCCAAGCATGCCACTTGGCTTGAAAATGCTTATCGCCTAGGTCGCATTTTCCGAGCCGCCAAGTATGCCGCTTGGCTTGAAAATGCTCCGGCCCACCATGATTGAGGCGCTTTTCGCCCCCTTCATTGAATTCGGTTTCATGCGCCGCGCCTTGGTGGGGTCACTCGCCCTTGCCATAGCCGCCCCGCCGCTTGGTGTTTTTCTGATGCTGCGGCGGATGAGCCTGACCGCTGATGTGCTTTCCCACGGCGCCTTGCCGGGTGTCGCAATCGCCTTTCTGATCGCGGGGCTATCCGTGCCGGCGCTTTGGTTTGGTGGCTTGGTGGCCGGGCTTTTGGTGGCGGTGGGTGCCGGCGCGCTCGCGCGTGTGACCGGCGGGCGGGAAGATTCGACATTGGCCGCACTTTATTTGTTGGCGCTTGGGTTGGGCGTTGCGCTGATTTCAATGGGCGGTGGTGCCGGGGATTTGAAGCATATCCTGTTCGGCAGCGTGCTTGGCGTGGATGATGCGGCGCTATTGCTGATGGCCGGCGTGGCGACGCTGACGCTGGTGAGCCTTGCCATTGGTTGGCGGCCCTTGGTGCTGGAATGTTTTGATCCTGCCTTTGCAGCGGCCAGCGGCGCGCATGGCGGATTTTGGCATTTGGTGTTCATGGCGCTTGTAGTGCTGAACATGCTCTCGGCCTTTCTGGCACTCGGCACGTTGATGGCGGTTGGGTTGATGATGTTGCCCGCCATTGCCGCGCGGCATTGGGCGGCGGAAATCAGCGGCATGGTCTATGCGGCTTCCGCCATTGCAGTGTTTGCCAGCGTTATTGGCCTGCTGCTGTCCTATCACGCTGATCTGCCAACCGGCCCTGCGATTGTGCTGATGGCGGGCCTGGCTTGGGCAGTTTCCGTGCTGTTTGGCCCGGTGGATGGCCTGGCGCAGCGCGTGATCCGGCGGCGGCATTTGGCTGGGTGAACCAGCCGCGCACGTGTTCTCAGCCGGCCTTCGCCTGTAGCTGCGTGAGCTCCGCCAAAAAGCGTTCCGCCGCCAGCGCGGGCGGCCAGGGGCGCCAGGGCTCCCCGCCGTAACGCGCCACAAGCGGGTCCCGCGCCAGTACGGCGGCGCGAATACCCAGCGTTTCGCGCATTTCCGCTTCCGTCCAACCGGCGACATGCACGGCTTCCGCTGCTGCTGCCGCGATATCAGCGGCCTTATGCGCGCGCTTAGCCTCCACCCCCCAAACCGGCAGTTGGTACCTGAGCGCCACCGCAGCCGAGAGGCTTGCCTGCAAAGCCGCGAAACGCTCCCCCAAAAACGGCTTGAGCGGAGAGATACAATCGAAATTGATCAAACCCTCATCCGCATCATGCAGCAATTCGCGCAATTCTTCAGGCGGTGTCAGCCAATGGCGCGTGCGCTGGCGGCGGAGTTGCAGCACGAAAAGCGCGTGCTGCGCGACAGAAAGTGGTTCCGGCCAGATGGAATGCCCGCCCCAGCGAAAGGTGCGCGCAAGCCCCGTGGCCAAATCCTCATCCGTCCAATCAAAAGGTGTGGGCGAAAGCAAATCCAGCCGCCGCCCGGAAGGTAACCGCACCCAGGCGCGTTCGGGGGCGGCGGCCTTATGCGGCGGCATGGTCAATAGGTCGCAAAAACGCGCCGGAGTCCGTCATCATCCAGCCCCTGAACAAGGGCAAGCGATAGCAGGATGCGCGCCTTTTGCGGCGTCAAATTATCGGCACTGATGAAGCCCGATCTATCGCCGCGCTGCGTGCGGAAAGTGCGCCCCGAACCGGCGCGGCTGGAAAGCACCAGCTTCACACCGGCAGCGACCGCAGCTTCACCCGCGTTCACCATGGCGGGTGTCACATAGCCGGGCGCGAAGCCCGCCGTGACAATTCCCTTGGCGCCTGCAGCTACAAAGGCATCAATCGCCGCGCCATCCGCCCCCGCATAGCAATAGGCAATATCCACGCGTGGCAGCGCATCCAACCCACGCACATCAAATTCCGTATCAGGCGCAATCTTGCGAATGGGCTTGCGGTACCAGGCGATCATATCGCCATCCGCATGACCCAACACACCGAAATCCGCCGTGCGGAAGGTTTGCATCCGCAGTGTGGAGGTTTTCGTCACATCGCGCGCCGCCTGAATCTCGTCATTCAGCAGCACCAGCGCGCCCAAGCCACGCGCGCCGGGATCAGCCGCGACACGAATGGCATTGACGATATTCATCGGCCCATCACCGGAAAGCGCGGAAGCCGGGCGCTGCGCGCCGACCAGCACCACGGGGATCGCAATCTTCAGCGTGAGCGAAAGGAAATACGCCGTTTCTTCCAGGCTTGCCGTGCCATGCGTGATGACAATGCCGGCAAGCTTTGGGTCTTCCCCCGCAAGCTTGTGGCAAAGCCCGAGCAATTCCTTCCACTCCGGCCAGGCCAATTGCGTGGACGGAATGGCACGAAAGGGCACCGGCACAATCTCGGCCACCAATGCTGCCTCGGGGATGCGCGCCAGCAACCCATTCACATCCAGCACCGAGCCATTAGCCAGGTAATCAAGGATATCGAGCGGGCCCGTCCCCATGGAGGAAATGGTGCCCCCCGTGCCAATCACGGCAACGCGCGGCTTCATGCTGCCACCCCTGGTGCTGCGGCGCTCAGTCGTTCAATCACTTGATCCACGGTCATGACATCTCCAAAAACTTCTTAGAAGGCGGCGCGGCGCATATCCGAAGCGCCTCAACCGCAATTTGCGGGTTTAACCTGACCCGTTTTGCCGAATCGCGCCATGGCTTGATGGCCATGGGCGCAAGGCAGGTCCGCGGCCAGCAGCCCCGCTTATGATGTTGTCCGGTCCAGCACGGCCGTGGTCAGGCGCGACACACAGGCAAGCTTGCCATTGGGCCGGTGGATTTCCGTCTGCCAGACCTGGGTGCGGCGGCCCAGATGAAGCGGGCGGCAGATCGCGGTCACAGTCTCGCCCTCCGGCACGGCGGAGACATGATTGGCATTCACCTCCAACCCCACGGCCTGCTGGCCCTCAGGCAGGGTCAGGGTGGTGGCCAGGCTGCCAAGTGTCTCGGCCAGCACCACGGAAGCCCCGCCATGCAATATGCCATAGGGCTGCACGTGGCGGCGATCCACCGGCATTTCGGCGCGGATGAAATCGGCGCCGACTTCCAGGATACGGATACCAAAGGCGCCGGGCAGGCTATTGGCCATGCGTGCTTCGATGGCTTCGGGCGTTGCCGGGCGTTTCCAGATGCTCATGCCTGATATCTCTCCTGGGCCTTTCAGGCTTGGTTTCTCGCAGCCCGAAGCCGGAAAGGAAAGCCGACCTGGCCGCCCCGCCATTTCCGCGTTTCAAATTTTCTTGTTTCATCATAATATTACATTCTTTCAACCGGGCTGCGTGCGGGTTTTGCGCGTCAGAATGCCCGCGAAGCCAAAGGCGGGCGCTTGCGCATTTTGCTCGATATTTCGCGACTGATTTCCGGCACGGGGCGCCCCGCGCCGACCGGGATTGATCGCGTGGAGCACGCCTATGCGCGCCATTTTCTCGCCCGGGACCCCGCGCGCGTGACCTTTGTGATGAGCGGGCCTTTCCTGCCCCCGGTGGCGCTGCCGCAGGGGCTGGTGGAAGCCCTGCTCACGGCACTTCAAACGCTTTGGCGGGGCGCAGCGGGGGCAGAGACTGCGTGGCAAGACGCACGGCGGCGCGCGCGGCAAGCGCAGCTCCGCCAATGGCTCGGGCTGGGTCGCGGCGCATTGCGCCAGGCGCTGGCGGCCCGCGAACCCGTGCTGCATCTGCTGGTGTCCCATCGCGGGGCGGATCGGTCTGGCGCCATTCTGGCGCTGAAGCGCCAAGGCGCGCGCTTCATTCCCCTGGTGCATGATCTGATCCCGATCACCCACCCGGAATATGCCCCGCCGCGCAGCACCCGGCAGCATCTCAGCCGGCTTGAGACCTTCACGAGTTTGGCGGATGGCATCATCGTCAATTCCGCCGCCACCGCCGCAAGCTTGGCGCCCTATCTGGCGCATGAAGGCGCGCGCGGTCCCATCCCCATATTGCCCGCGCCGCTTGGCATTGACCCCGTGGCGCCTGATGCCGGCTATCCGCGCCCGGCGGGGCCTTACTTCATCTGCCTCGGCACGATTGAACCGCGCAAAAATCACCTGCTGCTTTTGCATATTTGGCGTGATTTGGCCGAAACCCTGGGTGATGCCGCGCCGAAGCTCATCCTGATCGGCCGGCGCGGCTGGGAGAATGAGAATATCCTGGACATGTTGGAACGCTGCCCGGCGCTTTCCGGAAAGGTCATGGAGTATGCGGGCCTGCCGGATGCGGCCGTAGCGGGCTTGCTGCACGGGGCCAGGGCGCTGCTGTTCCCATCCTTCGCGGAAGGCTACGGGCTGCCGCTTGCAGAGGCGCTGGCGCTTGGCCTGCCCGCGATCTGTTCGGATTTGCCCGCCCTGCGTGAGGTGGGCGGGGATGTGCCGGAATATCTGGACCCGCTGGATGGCCCAGGCTGGCGTCGCCTGATCCTGGATTACGCACCATCAGAAAGCCCCATGAGGCAGGCGCAAATGGCGCGGCTTTCCGCCTGGGCTGCGCCAAGCTGGGAAGACCATTTCGCGCGGGTGGACCCCTGGCTGGAAGCTTGCGCCCGCGCCGCACCGCGCGCTTTGGCCGATCAGGCCCTTGCCCATGCTGATCGGGGTGTGCCGGCGGCGCTCACGCCGCAAAGCCTGCCGCGTGGCTGAACCCATGCGCCGCGCCCCCAATCGCCCGAAAGCCACGGCGCCGGAGCCGATTGCCATTATCGGCGCGGCGGCCAGGCTGCCTGGTGCGCCTGATCTTGCGCGCTTCGCCGATTTGCTGCGCCAAGGCGTGGATGCGGTGACGGAAGTGCCCGATGACCGGTTCGAAAAGGCGCGCTGGCATCATCCGCGCCCAGGCGAAGCGGGGCGGAGTTATAGTTTCGCCGCCGGCACGATTGGCGATATCAAGGGCTTTGACGCGGAAGCCTTCGGCCTTTCCCCGCGTGAGGTTGCGGAAGCCGATCCTCAGCAGCGCCTTCTACTGGAAGTAACGCGCGATGCCCTTGAAGATGCGGGGCTAAGGCCGGAAGCCTTGGCTGGGCGCAATATCGCGGTCTTCATCGGTGGGTCTTCCACGGATTTCGCTGAGCTGCGCTTGGATGATCCCGCGGCTGCCGACCGTTTTCACATGACCGGCAATGCGCTTTCCATCCTGTCCAACCGCATTGGCCATGTGTTTGATTTGCGCGGCGGTGCGCAGACCATTGATACCGCCTGTTCGTCTTCGCTTGTCGCGCTGCATCTGGCCGCGCGCGCCTTGGCGGATGATCCGGGTTTGGAAGCCGCAGTGGTGGGGGGCGTCAATCTGCTGCTCTCGCCCTATGCCTTTATCGGTTTCTCCCGCGCGGGCATGCTCTCCGCACGCGGACGCTGCCAGGTGTTTGATGCGGCGGCGGATGGCTATGTGCGCGCGGAAGGTGCGGGGGTTGTCATTCTGCGCCGCCTTGCCGATGCCAACGCAGCGCGTGAGCCGATACGCGCGCTGTTGCTTGGCACCGGCACCAATACAGCCGGGCGCACCATTGGCATTTCGCTGCCCAATCGCGATGCGCAGGCGACATTGCTGGCGGGCCTGATGGACAAAGCCGCGGTGCAGCCGGATCGTTTTCTGGCGTTTGAAGCGCATGGCACCGGCACCCAGGCGGGTGACCCGGCTGAGGCCTGGGCGATCGGGCAAGCAATAGCGCGCCATCGCAGCGCGCCACTGCCGATTGGTTCCGCCAAGGCGAATATCGGCCATTTGGAAGCCGGCGCGGGCATGGCTGGTTTGGTCAAGGCCATGCTGATGCTGGAACAGGGTTTCGTGCCGCCGGCGCTGCATTTTGCAAACCCCAATCCGGCGATTGATTTCACCGATCTCAATCTGAGTGTTCCGCGCGCGCCAGAATCCGTGGCCGTCCCCGCTGATGCGGTGATCGGCGTCAATGCCTTTGGCTTTGGCGGCACCAATGCCGCAGCCATTTTGGGCCGCGCGCCAAATCCGCGCGCGCTCCGCCCTGCGGCGGCCAAGGGGGCGCCGCCGCTTATTCTCTCGGCGCGCTCAGCCGAAGCGCTCAGGCTTTCGGTGGTATCATGGCGCGATGCGCTGGCGGGTGCCGATGCCGCGCGCACTGCGGCACTCGCGCGCGGTCAGGCGCGGTATCGGGACCTTGCACCGCATCGGCTTGTGCTGCGCGGGGCTGATGGTGCGGCGCTAGCCCAGCGCCTGGCTGCCTGGGGGGCGGGGGAACGTGACGCGAGCGCTGCGCAAGGGGTTGCGCTCAGCGGCGGCATTGCTTTCGTCTTCAGCGGCAATGGCGCGCAGCATTTGGGCATGGCGCGGGAAGCCTTTCGCGCTTCATCCGCCTTTCGCCGTGGTGTACTGGCCGCCGATGCCGCGCTGGCGCCACAGCTTGGTGTTTCGCCCGCCGCGCTGATCAAGGCAGGTATAAGCGAAGCGCATCTGGCGGGGACAGACCTTGCCCAACCTTTGCTTTTCGCGGTGCAGATCGGTGTTTTGGCGGCGCTGGCCGCACAAGGCATCACGCCTGATGTGGTGATCGGCCATTCGGTCGGCGAAGTGGCGGCGGCACAGGCGGCGGGGATACTCTCGCTCGATCAGGCGGCGGCGCTGATTGTGGCGCGCAGCCGGCATCAGCATGCCACGCGCGGCACCGGGCGCATGGCGGCGATTGGCGCAACACCTGAAGCCATAGCGCCCTTGCTGGAAGAATGCGGCCCGGGGCTTGAAATTGCGGCGATCAATGCGCCGGCGGCGCTCACTATCGCGGGCCCGGCGGTGGCGATTGCAAGGCTGTGTCAGGCAGCTGAAGCGGCGCGGCTGGTCGCGATTCCGCTTGATCTGGACTACGCCTTCCATAGCGCGGCGATGGAACCGGTGCGTACAGGGCTATTGGATGATCTGGCGGGCATGGTCACGCAGCCAGGTACTTGCCCGATGATTTCCTCGGTCACTGGCAAGCCCTTGGTCGGGGCGGAAGCAGGCGCCCAGTATTGGTGGCGCAATCTGCGCGAACCCGTGCGCTTTCAGGACGCGGTGGCGGAGGCGGCGCGGCAGGGTGCGCGGCTTTTCCTGGAAATCGGCCCTGCGCCGGTTTTGCAGAATTATCTGCGAGAGACGCTGCGCGCCGAAGCCGTGGAAGGGGCGATCCTTTCCAGCCTGAAGCGCCAGGACCCGCCGGGCGATCCCTTTCCGCTCATTGCTGATCGCGCCGTTGCCGCAGGTGCTGATCCGCGTTCGGCCCCTGGCTTTCAGGGCGTCGCCGAGCGTGCAGCACTGCCGCGCACGCCGTTTGCGCGCCGATCCATCTGGTTCCAACGCACGGTGGAAAGCGCGCGGCTGACTGATCTGGCGCAGGACCATCCATTGCTGGGTTTCCGGCGTGGCGCGGTGCCCGGGCTCTGGACGCAATGGTTGGATACCACCGCCATGCCCTGGCTTGGCGATCACAGGCTGTTTGATGATGCCGTGCTGCCCGCCGCCGCCATGGCCGAAGCCGCCTTGGCCGCCGCCGCGCTTGCCCATCCGGATGCCCCGGTTCTGGAAATCAGTGATCTTACCATTCTCCGCCCCGTTTCGCTTGCCAAGGACAGCATGGCCGAATTGCGCTTCGCGGCGGATGGCGAAGGCGGCTTCACGCTGGAAGCCCGCCCGCGCCTGGCCGAGGATGATTTCGCGCTTTGTGCCCGCGCAAGGCTGGCCGCCCTGCCGCGCCTGCCTGCCGCGCCGGCATGCGCGCTGACCAAGACACGGAAGGTGCCGGGGGCCGAGGTTTTGGCCTTCGCCGCGCGCCATGGCCTTGATTACGGCCCAGCATTTCAAAGCCTGGAGCAGGTGGAGGTGGATGGCGCCGCCGGGGTGGCACTGGCGCGACTGAGCCTGCCGGAAGCCGCGCCGGATCATGCCGGCTTCATGCTCCACCCCGCCCTGCTGGATGGCGCCTTGCAGGGGCTTTTCGCCCTGATGCTCGGGCAAGGCTTGGGCGCTGATGAGGCGATCATTCCCGTGCGCATTGGCCGGCTTTGCGCCCGGCGCGATGCGGCCCCCATCGCTTCCGCCGAAATCACCCCCGGCAGGCGCGGCGCCAGGCTTTTTGCCGCCAGCCTGACGCTGCGCGATGCCGCTGGCGCAATGGTCGCCAGGATCGAGGATATCTGGTTTCAGCGCGTCCCGCGCCCAGGGCGGGAAAAGCTGGAAAACTTGGCTTTCCGGCTTGACCCGGTGCCGAGCCTGCCGCTGCACGGCGCGCCCGCATCGCTTGATCTTGAGCCCATCATTGCAGCAGTCCTGAAGCAGGATCAGGAAGCACCGTTGAGTGAGGCCGCGCTGCTGTTGGAAGCCTTTCTGGCTGCCCTGGCGCTGCCGGCGCTGCGTGATAACGCGGCGCCGCCAAGCCCCTATCGCGCTGCGCTATGGCGCATTCTGGCGCTGGCCGGCGCTGCGGAACCCCTGGCTGAGGGTTGGCGCATCATTGAAGACCAGCCCCTGCCGCCGCCCGAGGCGATCTGGCGCGCTGTACTGGCGGAACAGCCAGGGCTTGCGCTTGATCTGGCCTGGCTGGCGCGGGCGGGCGAGCAAATGATCCCGGCTTTGCGTGGTGAGGCGCTTGTGGCGCCACCGCCGCCCGCCATGGGTGGGGCGATGCAGGCTTTGGCTCAACCAATCTTGGCTGGGCTTGGCGCATTGGCGGAGTCTTGGCCGCAGGATAGGCCGCTCAGGGTATTGGAGCTTGGTGCGGGCGGGGCGTTGACGCGTGGTGCCTTGGCGCTGCTTGGCGCAAGCGGCCGGCGCATCCAGTATCGCGCGATTGGTGAGGCCATGGCTGGCGCTGCGGGTGCGGTGCCGGAAGCTGTGGCCATGCGCTGGGATGGCTGGGAAAGCCTGAACACCACCCCTGCCCAGGCGGACAAGGCCGATGTGATCCTGGGCTTGGCGCCGGCGGCGCGGGGGCGGCATGGGGTGGCGCTGCTGGAAGGGCTCGCTGCCCAGGCCGCGCCAGGGGCGGTGCTGCTGCTGACCGAACCCTCGCCTGGGGTGCTTTGGGGCTTCTCACTAGGGCAGGATGCAGCCTGGTGGCGGGATGATCCGGAAGGCGCGCTGCCCGATGCCGCCGCCTGGCGCGCCGCGCTTGGTGTGGCGGCCTGGCAGGGTGCAGAGGTTCAGGCACTGCAATCCGCCCCCTGGCCGGCATTGTTGATCTCTGGCCAGAACCCATCCGTGAAGCCCACGGAGGTCACCCGGGATGGCGCCGGGCCAAGTGTGATCTTCACCGATGCCGAGACCATGCCCTTGGCGGAAGCCTTGGCCGCGCGGCACGCGCCGGGTCAGCGGCCCGCCATTCTGCATCTGGGCGAAATCCCGCCCCCGAAAGCCTTGCGTGGCGCCGATATTCTGGCGCTGACAGGCATGGCGGACCCGGCCAGGGTGCTGGCGGCCATGACCGCATTGGCAGCGGCGGCAGATGGCGTGGCCCGCAGGCTGATGTTGGTGGCTGAGGCCGAGGAAGCCCGTGCGGCGGCGCTGATTGGGCTTGGCCGGGTACTCGCCAATGAAATGCCCGGGCTGAAGCCGCGCCGAGTGATGATTGCGCAGGGTCTGGCGCCTGAGGCAGCCGCGCTCAGCATTCTGGCTGAATGGGGCGGTGACGCGCCGGAGATCAGCCTTACCGCGCGCGGGCGTTTCACGCCGGTCCTGCGGTCTGGCTTGCCCGTGGCCGCGCCCGCCTTTCCGGCACAATTGGCCATTGGCCAGCCTGGGCAATTGGCGAGCCTCGGCTGGAATGGCGTCAGCGCCTTGCCGAAACCCGGTCCGGGCGAGGTGCGGCTGCGCGTGAGCGCGACGGGGCTTAACTTCCGCGATGTGATGTGGGCGCAGGGGTTATTGCCGGAAGACATGCTGATGGATGGCTTTGCGGGGCCAAGCCTTGGCATGGAATGCGCCGGCATTGTGGAAGAAGTCGGGCCGGGGGTTGGGCTTGCCCCTGGTGCGCAGGTTTTTGGCTTTGCGCCTGCGGCCTTCGCCACCCATGCGCTGACGCGGGCTGAAGCGCTGCAGCCCTTGCCGCCGGGCATGAGCGCGGAAGCGGCGGCGACCATCCCGGTTGCCTTCATCACGGCGGCTTATTCGCTGGAAACCCTCGCCCGGCTGCGCCCAGGTGAACGCGTATTGATCCATGGCGGGGCGGGTGGCGTCGGCTTGGCCGCGCTGCAAATCGCCAAGGCGGCTGGCGCCCTGGTGGCGGCTACCGCCGGCAGCCCGGAAAAGCGCGCCTTTCTGCGCCAGCTTGGTGCCGATTTGGTGCTGGATAGCCGCGATGCTGGCTTTGCCGATGCGCTGCGTGCTGTCTGGCCGGATGGGGTGGAGGTTGTGCTGAATTCCTTGGCCGGCCTTGCCATGGAAAGAAGCCTGGCGCTGCTGACCCCGTTTGGGCGCTTCATTGAATTGGGCAAGCGCGACTTCGCCGAGGGCCGACGCGCAGGGCTTGGCGCCTTCCGCCGCAATATCAGCTATTTCGCGGTGGATGCGGATGCGCTGCCGCGCGCGCGGCCTGCGCTGGCTGAGGCATTGCTGCGCGATATCGCCGCGCGGCTGGCGGATGGCGCGCTGGCGCCCTTGCCCTATCGCGCCTTCCCGGCGCGTGAAGCGGAAGCCGCTTTCCGTCAGCTTCAGGCATCTTCCCATATCGGCAAGCTGGTGATCAGGCCACCCGAACCAAGCGCGAAAAGCGCCGCACCCTGGCAACCGGATGAAGCTGGGGCCTATGTAGTGTTGGGCGGCACGCAGGGCTTTGGCTTGGAATGCGCCAAATGGCTGGCGGCGGTGGGGGCAAGGCGCATTGCCCTTCTGTCCCGTCGCGGTGCGGCCACACCGGGCATGGATGCAGCCTTGCGCGTTTTGGCCGCCCTTGGCGCACGCGCCAGTGCCCATGCCTGTGATGCGACGGACCGCGCGGCACTTGGCGGCGTGCTTGCCGCGCTCCGCACTGAAGGCGCGCCCTTGCGGGGCGTGGTGCAAGCGGCGGCGGTTTTCGCCGATGGCGCGGCGGCGCGGCAGGATGGCGCAAGCTTCGCGCGCGTGCTGGCGCCGAAGCTTGCGGTGGCCGAGGCTTTGGAAGCGCTGACGGCGGATGATCCCTTGCATTTGTTCTTGCTGTTTTCTTCAGCGACCACGGCCTTCGGCAATCCGGGCCAGGCGAATTACGTCGCCGCCAATGCCGCCTTGGAAGGCTTGGCGCGGCGGCGCCACGCGCAAGGCAAGCCGGCACTTGCAGTCGGGTGGGGACCAGTCGCTGATGCTGGCGTTCTGACGCGCGAAGCTGCCGCCGCGGAAAAGCTGGAACGGCTGAGCGGCGCCAAACCCATGGCCGCGCAGGAAGCCCTTGCAGCTTTGCCCGCCTTGATTGCTTGCGGCGCACCCGTGATCCATCTGGCGCGCATGAATTGGGGCGGGATGCAGGCGGCCCTGCCGATTTTGACCGAGCCCGCCTATGCGGCACTGGGCGCGCGCATGGCATCGCAGGATACGGATGGCGCGGCTTTGCGCGCAAGGCTTTTGGCCATGGCGCCAGAGGCAGCGAGGGCGGAATTGCTGGCACTCGCGCGGGAAGAAATGGCGCGCATCCTGCGCCTGCCGCCCGAAGCGGTGCGCGTGGATCAGCCACTTCCTGGGCTTGGGCTTGATTCGCTTGGCGGCATTGAATTGCGCATGGCTTTGGAACGCCGCCTTGGGATCAGTGTGCCATTAACTGCGGTGACCGAGGATTTGACCTTGGCGTTATTGGTGCAGCGTGTGGCAGGCGTGCTGTTCAAGGATG